>JANNOC010000155.1:0-1889 GCA_031398865.1 Gemmatimonadota bacterium
GAGCGCACCGATGCGACGACCCTGCTCGACTATGGCTGCGGTAAGGGGCTCCAATACGATCCCCGGCCGACCAAGGGGCCCGATGGGATCACCTACGACAGCGTCATCGATTTCTGGGATCTGGCGGCGGTGCATTGCTACGATCCGTGCTACGTGCCGTACAGCAAGGTCCCCGAGGGGCGATTCGATGGCGTAGTCTCGACCGATGTCCTGGAACACTGTCCGGAGCAGGACGTGCCCTGGATCATCGAGGAGATCTTCGGTTACGCGGAGCGTTTCGTTTACGCCAACGTCGCCTGCTATCCGGCGAAGAAACACCTGCCCAACGGAGAGAACGCACACTGCACGATCAAGCCGTTAGCCTGGTGGGAGGAGATTCTGCGAGGCGCGGCCGCTCGCCGGCCCGGGATCGTCTGGGAGGTATGGGTGCAGTCCCAGGTCGAGACCCATGAGGGGCTGCGACTCCGAGAGGAACGTATCGGCGGCGGGTGATCGGTGCATTTTCACCCTACGCATGAGGGCACATTCATGCCGCAGGCGAGGGCGTATCTTCATGGCGACGCGGGCCGCGCTGTTTAGGTCATGCTGCTAGACGTCCTGCGCGGGATCATGCGCAAACGCCATCGGCCGCTTGCGGCCGATGAGCCGCTATCGGCGCATGCCTGGCTGGAACGTGGTCTTGGGTTCCAGGCGCTCGGGCAGTTGCATGAGGCGGAGCAGGCGTTCCGACGCGCGCTCGCGCTCGATCCCGCAAGCCCGGATGCGGCGCATCTTCTGGGCGTGCTCATTTATCGGCTCGAGCGCGCGCCGGAAGCCGTTGCGATGCTGGAGCGCGCCGCGGGCCTTGCACCCGCGCACGCCGCGATCCATCTGCACCTGGGCAGCGCGTATCACGCGAACGCGATGACAGCTGAGGCGATTGCCAGCTTCGACCGGGCGATTCGCACCGATCCTGCCTTGGCGGCGGCCTACAGCAACCTCGGTAACGTCTACAAGCAGGTCGGAACTTTGCGGAGAGCCGAGGAGAACTACCGGCGGGCTCTCGATATCGACCCGGGCGTGGCCGAAGCCTGGCACAACCTCGGCAATGTGCAGCGAGAAATGGGGGACGAGGCACAGGCGTTGATCTCATTCGAACGCGCACTTGTGCTCAACCCCGCGCTCGTGGAGGCCAGTTACAGCCGGGCGCTCGCGTTGCTTGCCACAGGCGAACTTGCGCGAGGCTGGAAGGCGCACGAGGTGCGTTTCGAATTGCCTCGGCGCGCCCGCGATCTACGCGGATTCCAACACCCGGTCTGGCAAGGCGAGTCCTTGGCTGACCGTACCTTGCTCGTCTGGGGGGAGCAGGGGATAGGCGACGAGATCCTCTATGCCGGGATGTACGCCGAACTCTCCGCGTTGGCCGGACGCTGCGTGCTCGAGTGCAGTACGAAGCTGGTGGCGCTATTCGCGCGTTCGTTTCCGGCAGCACGCGTGGTTGCGCGGACCGCGCCCGTGCACCCGGCGACGGTAACCGGTGTGGACTGCCAGATCGCGGCCGGCAGTCTCGGACGTTATCTGCGATCGAACCTCTCGAGCTTTCCGTCGCGCGCAAGCTATTTGCTTGCCGAGGAGGCGCGTGTACGGCATTGGCGCAGCCGATTGAACGAGCTCGGACCCGGTTTGAAGGTGGGGTTCAGCTGGCGCTCGGCCGATATGAAGGGTGAACGTGCGCTCGCGTGCACGGGCCTGGAACAGTGGGATGACCTGCTCGGCGTGCCGGGCGTGCATTGGATCGCATTACAGTACGACGCGTGCGAGCAGGAGTTGGTGCCAGCGCGTTCGCGCCTCGGCGTGAAGCTCATTCGCTATGAAGAGGTCGATTACTTCAACGATCTGGACGAGGTGTC
>JANNOC010000168.1:0-8340 GCA_031398865.1 Gemmatimonadota bacterium
CCGTGCCACCACCCTGACCCACGTCAATGATGCGGATCGGGGTTTCCTCACCAACGAGGATGTCGGCCTGCTTGTTGTCCAGCGTCACAATGCTCGGCTCGGCCTGCACGTCGGTGAGATTGATCGTCTGCGCGGCCTCGAGGAACGCGGTGAGGCTGAACTTGCCGATCATGGTCGAGTACACCAGCTCGAGCGCGGGCGTGATGACCGGCGTGCGGGCATTCGCGATTGCCGCGAGCGCGTCGCCGCCAATGTCGATGACGGTTACGTCGTTGGCGAAGCTGCCACCGGCGCCGTCCGACCGCTGGATGAGCCGGTTGAAGAAGGTGCCCTGCTCGCCGATGTCGTACTTCACGCCGAGGGCTTCGATGTCGTCGCGATTGACGAAGAGAATCTTCGCCTTGATCGCCACCTGTGGGGTGCGGATGTCGAGATCGCGAACGTACCCGATGAGGTTGTCGATGCGCGAGGCGACTTCCGTCACCACGAGCGTATTGGTGGAGCTGTCGGCGCTGACGGCGCCGCGCGTGACGCACGTTCCGGCAGACCGGGCTCCACCCGCGGTGGGTGTGCTCGGGCCGCAATCCTTGGAGAGCAATCCTTCGATGGTATTCACCAGCGCACTGGCGCGGGCATAGTTGATCGAGATGAGCTGCGTCGTCACCGGCTCGCTCGCCTGCTTGGCGAGGATGTTGGCGTAGCTGTCCACGGCGATGATGCCGTTGGCGTCTTCCGAAGCATCGAGACCCTGCGCCTGGAGAATCGCCTGCAAGGCGACGTCCCAGGGCTGATCGCGAATTTCGGCGCTCACCGTGCCGGACACATCCTTGCCCACGACGATGGTGCGGCCGGAGAAGGCGGCGAAGGCAGCCAGCACGTCACGGATGTCGGCGTCCTGATAGGTCACCGTGATCCGCGGCTGCTGCGACTGCTGCACCGGCGCGACGATGCGCTTGGCGCGTCCGCTGATGGGAGTGTGGGCGGCCGGGGCCTCCACTTCTCGCTCAGCGGTCTGCACCACCGGCACGGCCGACGCGGCCGCGCCCGAGGGTCCGGAGTGCCAGGCGGCGAACTCGCCGCTCGCGCCGGTAAGGCCGATGCGAACGTCGTTCTCACCGCGCGTCACTTCGTAGGTGCGCATCGACTCGAGCTCGATGACGATGCGGACTACGTCTTCCTTGTACTGGGCCATGCGCACGTTGGTCACACCGCCGCGCGCGACCTTGTCGTAGAAGCGCGGCGGCATTCCCAGTCGGGCGTTGGACAGATCCACGACCACGCGGGCCGGGCCTGTCAGCGTGAAGTCCTGAATGTTCACGTCACCGGCGATGGCAATCACCACCTCCGCGCGTCCCGTTCCCGGAACGATACTGACCGATGTTACTGCACCCGCTCGCAGGGAGGGGGCTGCCGCGCCAGCATCCCTGAGCACTCGGGGATCCGGCGTAGCCGTTTTCGCGGCTCGCGCGGGGAGCGCGCTGATGCAAAGCGCTCCGACCGTTAGTGCGGCCAGCGTAAAGACTCGCCTCATGGCTTCCTCATGTTTGTGGAGTCACCGAGCGCCAGGACTTCCTGGCGACTAAAACCAAACTCATTGATCGCGAACGTGACCGACTTCGGCTGAATCGCCGCGACGCGCATACGGCCGAGCGTCTGGCCTACCTTCACGCGATACTGATCCTTTGTGGACAGGTCGCGCAGCACCGCCACCGAGTTACGCCCGGTGGGGTCGTACAGAATCGTGGCGATCCGCAGATCGTTGAACAGCGGACGGAGGTCGGAGCTCGACAGCAGCGAGACAAATGGGTCGCGCCGTCCGCTGGCCTCATACGAGAAGATTTCGCGCGAGAAGGACAATTCCCCGCGGGCGCCGCGCTGGGCGACCGACGTGGATGTGCTGGTGTCGCGCTGTTCCGTCGGCTTCGGCGGAGTTCGCGCCGGCCTCGACTGGGCCTGCGCCGCGCTCGCGGCACAGGCGAGCGACACGGCGAACATGAGTGCGCGGCGCATTATCGGGTCCCTCTCGGGTTCTCGTCGGCCGCGCCGGAGCGGGCGACGTACGTCTGCAGCTGGAACTGGGCGTCCAACAGGGCATGCCCCGGCCTGATCCGCGCCCGTGACCCCACGTTCCCGGTCACCGGGGAGAGCTTGAGATTGATCGGCGCAATGATCCGGCGCAGCGAACCAACATTCGTGAGGAACTCGGCCACCGGATGGTAGGCGCCAAGCACCCGAACCTTGTAGCGGTACGTATCGAACGTCTCGCCCGGGATCACCGCTTCGGGCTCCACGCTGGCAATGTCGAGTCCGACGCGACGCGCCGCGGTGGACACCTGCTCGAGGAGTGCGGGCACCTCATTCCCTGTCGGGACGAGCTGGCGCATCATTTCGAGGTTTCCGCGATACGCGTCGGCCTGAGCGCGCAGCTGATCCACGCTGCCCTTAGCCATCTCCTGCTTGGCGCGGTCGTTGTTCGCGGTCAGCGACTCGAGGTGCGTTTCCACGACCGCGAGCTCATCGGCCTTGGGCGAGTACACGAACGCGTAGTAGAGGGCGGCAAGCGCGATCGCGATGACGCCGATGGCGATCATGCGCTGCTCGCGTGGTCCGCCGGGGATGAGCGCCATGGCTACCTCACCGAGATGGCAACGGGAACGGTGCGGATCGCCGAGGGGGGTGGCGTCTCGTAGTCCGCTTCCAGCTGGAATTGCGTCACTTCCTTGTTCTCCACGACCACGAGATCCGAGCGGGCGAGCTGCACGTTCTTCACGAAGGAGGACTGTTCGAGCAGCGTCATGAAACGTGTCAGCGCCTGAATGTCCACGGTGTTGCCGATGATGCGGAATTTCACGACTTCGACCAGCTGCGTCGTATCAGCCGCGGCCGCGCGATTCCGCGCGCTGTCCGCCGCGGTGCGCGGCGTGGGCTGCGAATCGGAGGCCGCGGCCGTCGACACCGGAAGGCTCGTCTGCTGAATGGACGTGACCCAGGTGTACGGCGGGAGCAGCCGGCTCACTTCGTCCATCACGTGCGGCCAGACGAAACGATTGTTGTCGATGGAGCGGATGATGTTGAGCTGACGAACCACCGAGTCGCGCTGCGCTTCGGCCCGCTGCTTCTCGCTGAGGACCGCGGCATATCGCGTGGAGTCGGCCATGGCCTTCTGCTCCTTTTCCACCAGGGAGCTGGACCGCGTCGCCTGGTAGAAGAAGAGTCCGCCAATGATGAGCGCCGCCAGTACCGCGCTTCCCGCCGCACCGATGAGGTACGGATCCCGCGCCGAGGAGGACGCTCCCGACATGACGGAAGCGAACCCGGTTCCGGTTCCGCGTCCGCGGGATTTCTTTCCAGCGCCTGGCAGCAAATTGATCTCGATCATGGTTAGGCGACTCAGCGAATGATGATCAGGCGACCTGACGGAGCGCGAGCCCGATCGGCAGCATCAGGAGCGGCGCAATCTCGTCAGTGACGAGCGATTCGAGCGCACCGTCACGTACGCGCACGTTCGCCAATGGATTTGCTTGCTGCACGGACAGGCGCAGACGGGTGGCGAGCGCGTCCGTGAGTCCTGGAATGCGCGCGCCGCCGCCGCACACGTACACCGCCCGCATGTTGGTGGCGGCGCGCGAGGACGACGCGAGAAACGCCGCCGCGCGCTCGATGCCGACCGCGATCTCTTCGCCGCGGCTCTCGATGACGGCATCCAGGTGCGGCGAGCGATCGTACCCCTGCAGGAGACCGTCCGCCTCTTGCGCGCCAAGCGCGCGTTCGCGCTGCAAGTCCTCGCGGAAGCGGCGCGTGCCGACCGTGAGATCGCGGGTCAGAATCGGTACGCCGTCGTCGAGAATGTTGATGTTGGTGACTTCATGCCCGACGTTCACCAGGCCGACGAGGCCGCGCATGGCGTCGGGATAGTTAACTTCGAAGGCGTTGTGCAGCGCGAAGGCGTCCACGTCCACGATCGTCGGGACGAGACCGGTGTCGGTCAGGAGACGCATCTTCGCTTCGATGAGCTCGCGCTTAGCGGCCACGAGCAGAACGCTCATTTCGGAGCCTGACGAGTCCGGATCGAGGATCTGGAAGTCCAGCTCCACCGACTCCATGTCGAAGGGCACGTGCTGTTCCGCTTCCCAGCGCATCAGCTCGCGGGCCTGCGCTTCCTTGACGCGCTCGATCTGGATCTTCTTGATGATGACGTCGCGGCCACCGACGGCGGTGACGACCTCTCGCCCCTTCACACCGGCCGCATTGAGCGCAGAGCGAATCGCGTCCGACACGATGGCCGGATCCATGATTTCGCCTTCCACGATAGCGTCGGCGAGCAGTGGCATGATCGCCACCTTCACCAGCTCGGGCTGACCCTTGCTATGGTCAATGACGGCGACCTTGACGAGGCCTGAGCCGATGTCGAGACCGACTGTCGTCTTCTTGCGGCCGAAAAGCGCCATGGGAGTTCGGTGGTGTCGGGAAAGTGACCGGTAACTCGGTCAGAGAAGCTCGCGCCTCTCGAGGATCGTGTGACAGACTGAAGGTGAGTGCCAACGCGGAACCCACCGGCAATTTTCAGGACGCGTGAAGCAAGGCGTCGTAACAAATGCTTTCGCTTGCAGTTACATGCGATGAAACCACGAATCTGTCCGGGCCATCGCGAGGCCACGCATTCCTGGCGCTCATGCATTGAACGACTCGCCGTGCGAGAAGGTAACAGCGCGTCGGACAAGATCATGCAAAAATGAAGGGGCGTGCCACATTTGTGACGCGCCTGAGTCCGGTCGGATGGGTGGAATGCTCATTCGCCGGCGTCCGCGGGCGCATGCACTCGCACCAAGGCGCGCTCATTCAAGCAAGTCCGCCCACGCGCGTTGCGCAACAGGCGTCGGCCTGGTGGAGGCGCGCAGCGCATGCTGAAGTGCGCAGCTCGAGTACGTGATGATCGCGCCATCGAGTGCGGATCGCTGCAGGGAGTTCAGCTGCGCCATCATGAGCGCACCGTGAACGCGCACCCCCGGCCCCGTACTCCGCACCGATCCGCGCACGATGATGGGCCCGAAAAACGCGAACGGCGCGGAGAGCTCCAGGTCTCCGTTGACCAGTAAGACCCCCTGCCCCGCACCTCCCGTGAGATGCAGATCGCCTTCGGAGTAGATCAGAGGAAAGTGATGCTCGCACGGTCCGCCTGCCTCCCGGCGCGCGGTGTCCCCCCAATTCTGCGCGTCACGGGTATTGCAGCGGGCCGGCAGCGTCGCGGTAAGATTCGGTGCCGGCGACATGTCACCACCGATAAGCCGGATGTCGGCGCTCGCGGCCATCGCGTTCCAGTCGTGTTCCCCGAAATTGGAGTAGGTGCTGGTATCGGCGACGCCCGTGTCGGCCGTCACCGGGGGGTCACCGCGAATCGCGGCCGCGCCGACGCCATTGACGTCAGACAGCGCGGCGACCGCAACGCCCGCCATGTCGCGTCCGCCGGGCGGACAATCCCATCCCGCCGGGTCGGTATCTACGCCGACGACCGCGGCATCGCCTGTGATAGAGATCGCGCCACGAGATGTGAGCGCCGCGCGGATGGACAGCTCCGGTATCACGATGCGCAGCAGAAGACCCGTCCGCCGGCTGGATTGGGTCCGAGCGGCAAACGCGGCGCTGCCGTGTGAGACCAACCAGTACGACAGGTCGCCGGTCCTCGTGACCACCACGCGCGCGGTAGGGTCCGCCGACCCATCGGGCTTGAGGTAGGTGCGGGTGTCCCCCGTCTTCATAGCCGCGTTGAGCGAGTTGTCCCAGTTCGCATAGACGTCGTTCAGTCCGGCTTCGGCGTTCACGAAGGCCCTCGTCTGTGCCAAGGAGTTGCGTCCGACGCGGAATTCCTGGGTGGAGGCGAAGAAGGCACCCGCGATCAGGGCGCCAATCACGGCAATGGCGAGTAACGCGAGGACGAGCGCGATACCGTCGCGACCGGCAGGTCGGGCGCTGACGCGCTCGGCGGAGGGCGACACGCTAGTTGCGGTTTCGGATTGCAACCGCGGTGTGCAGCGAATCGTGAAAGACCGCGCGCGCCGGCCCGCCATCGCTCACCATGCGCGAGGAGCGCCCGTTCACGATCACCTCCACGCGCGCAATACTGCGCGCCGCGGCGATCCCCGTGACGGCGTCCCCGCCCGACGTGAAATAGCGCAGATACAGGCCGCTTGTCGTGGGGGCGCCAGGCGCATACGGGCGATAGGGTCCACTGACCGGCTGGACGCCCGACCAGCCACCGGCGCGGTATTCGTCATGCCCGAGATACCATTGCCGGTCGGTGGAGGCCTGATACAGCCGGTATCGGACGCGTCGCGTGAAGCGCACTGGAGATCCGGGCGGCGATCCGCTCCCCAGCGCGGGACTGACGCCAAACCGGAGGCGGGGCGCGCCGTCGTCGGCTGCAGCGACAAAGGGATTGGGCGACCGACAGGATTCCGTGCCGGCCATCGGCGCGCTGATGATTGCATGCGCGGCCCAGGGCGTCGCGGCAGGCGCGGTGCTGTCGTATACGAATACGGTGTCTCCGAGATCCGGATCGCCCAGAAACGACGCGAGCACGTTGCCGTTCGACAGCGTTGCCGGTGGAAGCGTCACCGTCGCTCCGGCCACCTCGCAGACGATCGCGCTGCCGTACGTGAACCGGAACTCGATGGCGGAATCGGACAGGGCGGAGATGTCACCCGCGCTCGACGAGATGTTGCGCAGTTCCATCGGGAGAATGCTCGCCGCGTCCCGCATCTGCGCATGCACCGCGACGACCTCCGTGGCCCCGCTGTAGAAGCGCTGCTGCCTCACGAGTGCGGCCGTTACTGATATGCCCACGATGCCGACGAGCACCAGCGCCACCATCACCTCCACCAGCGTGAAGCCGCGCTCATACGACACAATCCTCGCAGGCGTTCTCATGGGCGGCACAGGATGACGGCGGTATCCACAACCACCCGAGTCGAGCGGCTGTCGACCGCGAAGGTCATCGTGTGAACCAGGCGCGCAGCCCGGCCCGACTGATACACACTCATCGTCCACCGCTCGGTGACGTTCCTGTACGTGACGTCACCGGCGACCGCGTCCGAGCATCGAGCGGCTGCCATCCGCTCGTGCCGCGCGTTCTTGAGATTCGCGGCCAACGTTTGCCGAGCTCCGCCACTTACTTGGCGGGAGACGACGGCCGCCGTGCTCGTGAGGCCGATCACACCGACGCCAAGGATCGTGACGGCCACAATGACTTCGACAATGGTGAAGCCCGACGCGAGGCGTCGAGCGGCGATCGTACTTCCCATCCTCGCACCTCAATCGCTTTGTTCTGGGACTGGCGACAAGGATCAGCATCCACCACGGCACCGGCGGAATGTTCACCCCGCCACACGAGACAGCGGTGCCAAGACCACTCCCTTCGAAGCGATTCGTGGCGGGAGCAGTCATGGGGACTGCGATGCGCACCGCGAGGATCGGGTGCGGGAGAGTCCGGGTGACTCCTGGGGGGAAAAGCGAAAGGGCGGCAGCCTGTTCGGCTGCCGCCCTTCCCCTACACCAGCGTGGATCGTTTACGGGTCGCAGCGGGGTTCGCCGTCAACCGTTGCCGGGGCAACCGCTGCCACGCCGATGAACATGGCGCAGCTCTTGGTGGTGGCGGTGTGCGTCGCAATCCCGCTCCAGCCAGTACCGGCGGTCGCCGTGGCGACAACCTGTACACCAGACGACGGCACGTAACCGGTGGTGCCGAGGGGCGCCGGGGCGCCGGGGGGACGGTTGCTGGTCGTACCGGTCAGGTAGGTCTGGTTGTCCGCGAACCACGACTCCTGCGCAGTCGCCATGTTACGAAGATCCGACTTCATCGAGGCGAGGTACGCCTTTTCCTTCGTGTTCGCGAACTTCGGGATCGCAATCGCGGCCAGGATGCCGATGATGACGACCACAATCAACAGTTCGATCAGGGTAAAGCCCTTCTGATTCCGGGTCATTGCAAGCTCCAAAGTGACGGGAGGGGTACATCAGGCCGACACATGCGGGCCGGCGACACCCAGGGGTAAAGCAACCAGCGAGCCAAGTGTGGTACTGATACACAACTCAACTAACTACAAGCATTTAGCTTTCAACTATTAGAGATTTCTAAGCCTGCAGGCGGAGTGTTCTGCACAGATCCTTGCATTCTGCTAGAGGGGTCCGCGTCCGGTTGGGTCGGACCTCCCCGGACTAGGCGAGGTCGTCCGGGCCCACCATTGCGGCCTCACGTTTCCGGCCGGGGACGCGCATGCACTTGCCCGTTCCGTAGCCGAACTCGCCGCGGACCCGGCGCAATCAGCAGAAATGGGATCGCGTGGC
>JANNOC010000175.1:0-1814 GCA_031398865.1 Gemmatimonadota bacterium
TTGAGTCCCTCGATCTTCTCGGCGTCAACATCCACGCAAATGACATCGTTCCCCGTCTCGGCAAAGCACGCACCCACCACCAAGCCGACATAACCGGTTCCGACAACGGTAATGTTCACGATCGCTCCAGGGAGATCAGCATACGAAAGCAGAGCAAGCTATCCGGCCGCGAGCGCTCAGGCAACGCAGGCCCCCAAGTATGTATGTCCAAGGCGCATATGCGAAGGAGGCGAGGCCACCCGGCCTCGCCTCCTTCTCTTGACGCAGCGAGCCAACGGCTCGACTACTGATTGAAGTGCTGCGTCGCGTCTATGGTGAATGTCACGCGACGATTACTCTGTGCCCCTGCGGCATCGCGTGCCGCTCCTGCCTGAACCTGACGGTTGGTGGACTCGCCATAACCCACGGTCTTGAACTGTCCCGACGGGAGTCCGAAGCGCGTTACCATGACATCGCGCACCGCTTCTGCACGGCGACGGGAAAGCCTGACGTTGTACTCGCGCGAACCCGCCGGATCGGCGAATCCTTCGATCGTGACCAGCGCCGTCGGATAGATGCGCTTGATGACGTCGGCAATCTGACCAAGCACCACCATGTCGCTGTCACGGACCACCGCGGAGTCGAAGCCGAAGTGCACCGGCACAATGTACCGGGAGATCAGATCGCTGGTCTCAACCGTCACGTCCTGCATCTTGAGGCTGTCCAGCAGCGGACGCAGTGCCTGCATCTGCTCCTGAATCGCCCGGCGGACGGCATCATTCAGTGCCGCCGTATCCACCGGCTGCGTCACGATGAGCGGCACCGCCGGCTCATTACGACGCTGCTCGCCCCAGAAGTACGTGAAGCCCACGTTGTGCGCGTCACCCACCTGGTCGTTCTCGAAGAAGCTCGCCCCGCCATTCTGGTAGTCGCGGAACGCGTACTCCAGGCGGAACTGTCCCACGTTCACGCCGGCGCCCAGCGCAAGGCCATGGCGATTGTCGTCGCCCGTCTGATACCCGATCCGGGCAATCACGACGCCGTTCACCGTGGACTCGATCCCGAGTCCGATATACGGCTCGTCGTCTTCGATGAAGTTCACCTGCCCCACGGCCTTCGCGTCGAGGATGATTGGTTGGCCGCGAAAGAGCATGGGGGTCTGCAGGAGATTGCGCTTTCTCAAGAGGTCGACTCCCGCGCCGCCATACACCGTCAGCGGTGGCGAGAAACCGCCGAATTCCTCATCGAAGTTCACGTTCGTACCGAAGTTGCGAACGCCGACAGCCAGTGCCAGCCGGCCGAAGATGTCTGGGAACTGCATCCCGGAATTGATGCCGACCGAGCCCTGCGTTTCGTCGCCCAGCGTCTCTTGCGTGAAGAACAGACTTCCGCCCCAGCGCCAGTGGGTGGCCAACTGCAGCGCACCGCCACCTTCCAATGCTACCTGGAAAGCCCGCGGATCGTCGCCGGTAGGAACGCCCTCGAGCCGGCCTTCCACCGTTCCGGCGTTGAAGGCACGCGCCGCAATGCCGAAGGCCGCGATTTCCGTTGGGAAAGCCACGGCCGCGCCGACCAGCTGCGTCAGAGCAAAGCGTTGCGAAGCCGTCACCGTGAGCGCGTTCGTCTTGAGGCCCGCAAGCCCGGCGGCATTGTACCACATCACCGACGGGTCGCGATCCAGTGTCGCCATCGCCTCGCCCAGCGCGATCGCGCGGGGCGAAATGGGGATCCCTAGAATCGTCGCGCTGTGCCGCCCGCCGTCCCCGTCGCCGCCGTCGAAATCCTGGGCCTGAGACGGTACGGCCACGAGCGCCGTGAGGAGCGCGACGAGCGAA
>JANNOC010000208.1:0-11034 GCA_031398865.1 Gemmatimonadota bacterium
ATGGGTGAGCGGGAGCTGGATTGCCGGAGCGACATCTACTCGTTAGGTATTGTCGGCTACGAGATGCTTGCGGGAGAGCCACCCTTTCGCGCCACCAACACTCCGGCGCTGCTGCTGAAGCAGGTCGGCGAAGTCGCACGGCCACTCGCCCAGCGGGTCGCGGAGGCGCCGCCCGACCTCACCCGGGCGATCATGCGCGCACTGGAGAAGGCGCCCGAGCAGCGCTGGGCCGACGCGGGCGCGATGCGCGACGCCATGGATCGCGCGGACGACGTGGACTCCTCGTCGGCTGCCCGGTCGCAGTTCGCCGACGACTCGGCGGCCGCCGCCGCGCCGGTGGGGGAGACGCGCGCGCAAAGGGAAACACCGTCGCAGGAACGGTGGCGCGCGGCGCGGAGAGACTGGCGATCGGAGGCGCACGGCGCCACCCCGCGGCCAGCGGACGGTCCGCCGCGTGGAGGCGTCGCGGAGTTGCGCGAGTATCGTCGACTGCTGGACGCGGGCGTTCCACTGCGCGCGCACGCGCCGCACACCGGAGACCCGGCCGGCGCTGCCGAGCTGGGCGACTACATGAGGCGGCCGCTCGCGGAGCGAGTGCGCATCTTCCGGCGCAAGCTGTTCGGATGGGCCGGCGTCACCTGGGGCCTCGCGCTGATCAACATGGTGACGATCCCCTTTCTGCCGTGGGTTCTCTACCCTGCCTGGCGACTTGGCCGCAAGTCGCTGCTCCGCTGGCGATCGCTCGAGAGCGAAGGGTTACGCTTCAGCGACGTGCTGCTGGATCGCGTTCCGCGCAACGTTCTGGAACGCTCAGCGCGGGAGATGCAACCGCCCGCGCCACCCTCGGCTGTTGAAACGCCCCCGGCGCACTCCGACCCGCACGAAGTCGAGGGGCGCGTCACAGTGCTGCGCGCCTTGCGGGCGCGCGCCCTGGTGCGCTCCGTGCGTCTGCGGCTGGCGCTTGCGTCCGCGTTCCTCTTTGCATCGGCCGTGGCGCTCATGGGCGGAAGCGAGGCCGTCATTGTGCTCGCGTTTCCGACGGCAGCCACACTCGTTCTCACGCTCTCTGCGGCACGAAAGCTGGCCCGCGAGACAGGCATAAGTGTGTGGGACACTTTGAGCCGCGCCTGGCGTCGCAAGCTCCCCGTCATGCCGATCAGCGCACAGGAACGCAGATCACTCGTGTTGGCCGAACTCGCTCACATGGTGCCGGCGGAGGTATTGCAGGGCGCGCAGGGCGCCACGCTACGGCGCGCGCTCGAGGATCGCGGAACCATTCGCGACGTGCTCGCATCGCTTTCCGCCGAAGACCGCGCGCTGGTGCCCGACGTCCTTCCAACAGTGGACGCGCTGGTCGAGCGCGTCGTGGCGATCGCGCAGGCGGTACACCGGCTGGACAGCGACGCTCCGCCGGACAGCCTTCCAGCGCTCGACGCGCGCATTGCGACGGAGCAGGCGAAATCATCGCAGCCGGAAAGCGAGCGGCGCATCATGCTGCTGACCCGCCAGCGTGCGACGCTGAGCGAGTTGGTGGAGCGGCGCCAGACGCTGCACGCGCAGCTCGAGAGCGCGAGCCTGGTGCTGCAAAGTCTCCGCCTGGACCTGCTGAAGCTTCGCTCGGCTGGCGTGCACGCCGCACTGGAGGATGTGAGCTCGGCGACCCAGGAAGCGCGCGCTCTCTCGCGAGATATCGGATACGTGGTCGACGCGGCGAAGGAAGTGCGCCGCGGCTGATGCCGGGTACTGGTCCAGTTTCGGCGGATTCAACCTGGACCAGTACCGAGGCGTGTGGGCGTGCGACGCCGCGTCGTCCGGCGGGTAGATTGACTGATGCCTAGACGAGTCGTCTTTCTGGCGCTGCTTCCGATTGTCGCGAGCGCGCAGACGCAACGCGACAGCGTCGCGATCGCCCCGCCTGCTGCCGCCGCCGCTGCTGTTCCGGGAGATTCCATCCTGCAGCCACGGGCGCCACTGGTCGCGCCGCCCGCGGTGGTGCGCGGGCTGTACGTGAACCGGTGGGCCGCGGTGGGGCAGAAGATCTGGCAGCTGATTGACGCCGCGAAGCGGACCGAGGTGAACGCTCTGGTGATCGACGTGAAGGACGACCGTGGTTTTCTGCTGTATCGCTCGCGCGTGCCCCTGGCCCGGAAGATCGGTGCCGACACGAACACGCCGATGAACATGCCTCGCATGCGCGCCGTGCTCGACACCATGCGCGCGCACGGGATCTATCCGATCGCACGCATCGTGGTTGCGAAGGATCCACTGCTCGCGAAGCACAAATCCGAGTGGTCGATCAAACGAAAGGACGATCCCACGAAACCCTGGCTGGACAAGAACGCCAAGCCGTGGCTGGATCCGCACCACCCGGGCGTCTGGCAGTACGCCGCGGACCTTGCCGCCGAGGCCGTGGAGCTTGGCTTCAGCGAGGTCCAGTTGGACTACGTACGATTCCCCGACGAGCGCCGGATTGTTCGCGAGGCGACGTTCCCGCTGGCGAAGGGACGCACACGCGCGGAAGTGATCCGCGACCAACTGGAAGCGGTACGCACGCGGCTCAAGCCGCTCGGCGTCCCCTTCGCGATCGACGTCTTCGGTCTCACGACGTCGGACTCCACCGACATGGGAATCGGCCAGCGCTGGGAGCAGTTCATCGACCGCGCCGACGTCGTGCTGCCCATGACGTACCCGTCACACTACGGGAAGGGGATCTATGGTCTGGCGACGCCTAACGCGCGCCCGTACGAGGTCATCGACCGCGCCCTGGAGGATGCGAAACGGCGCAGTGCGGGAATCGCGGGCGCGGCGAAGGTGATCCCGTGGTATCAGGACTTCACACTCGGCCCGCCGCGCTACGGCGTCGCGCAACTGCGCGCGCAGATGCAGGCTGGCTATGACAACGGCGTGGACAGCTGGATCCTCTGGAATCCGCGCAGCGTGTACACGCTGGCGGCGCTACGGCCGGACGGTGAGGAGCGCGAGGCGGCAGTGGCGGCCGGCAAACGCGATTCCACCGATGCTACCAGGAAGCAAGCGTCGGATTCCGTGAGCAAGCCCGCGGGCGCACGCGCCGATTCCGCGCGCGTGCCGTGAGCCACTGGTACCGCGGCTAGCTCTTTGTCTTCTTGCGCTTCGCCTCGTCGACGATCCAGCCGGTGATGGTCACAACCTCGCGATACAGCTTCGCGTTCCTGGTGGTGATGGGCGTCGCGCGTTGCTGCCCGCCTTGCGTCGGCACGATGTAGCCCAGGACCCGGACGCGTGAGCCGCCCGTAAACGTGGCGCGCGCCGCCGTCACGTGCACCATCCACAGCTTTCCCTTGCCCGCGCCTGACGTGTCCTGCAGATGCGCCGGAATGGGACGCGGCTGGGTGACCACCGCATTGTCTCCACCCTTGGTCACTTTGAAGGCGTGATGCGTGAGTTGTGTGGTGGCGATCTGAAGTACTTCCGCCGGTGTGCGGCCGACCGTCAACTCAGTGGCACCGTCGGATCCGGAACGCGGCCCGAAACAGGCGGACGTCAGGACCATCAGGGACGCCAGGAACACGCGCATGTGTCCATCTCCAATCGGAAGGTGACTCGATAATCGCTTCGAGATGATGCAGACGCCAGGCCAGCACGCGCAGAACGTGTCCGCGACCTATGGGCGCGGCGCCATGTCGGGCGGATCGAGTCGCTCCGCGATAGCCGCGGCGGCATCCAGCGCGCGCACCAAACTCGATCCGTCGGCCACAACCCTCCTCGCGGCGACCATGCGCTTCACGAACCATTGCCCGCGTGGCGTTGAGAGATCGTCATATCGCACGCCGCGGCCGCTCGAACTCGAGTGGACGATCCGGTTGCCGCCCGCATAGATGGCAACATGGTCTATGCTCGACCGCTGCGCGAAGAACACGAGGTCACCTGGGCGGAGCAGCGCCAGCGACGGCGCAACGCGGTTGCCAGCGCTCGCCATCTGCCGCGATGTGCGGGGCAGGGAGACGTCGTGGCGACGGAAGACGTATTGTATGAAGCCCGAGCAGTCGAAGCCGTCCGGCGTCGTTCCGCCGTACACGTACCTCGTTCCAACATAGCGATCTGCGGTCGAGAGTACCGCCCCGGCCGTGGTGTTTCCGCCTGAACGGCCAGGACGGCCGATCGTCGGAATGGTCGGAATGCGCGGCAGGCTGCCCGCGCGTGCGCGGGGACCGCCGCCAAAGCTCAACGCAAAGCCTACGCGATACTCCCAGCCGCGCGCGAACACGCCCACGGCTGGTGACGTTCCGCTCCGCAGGGGGGTGCGCATGCGCGCTTCAGATTCGAGGACGAGCGTTCCGCCGAGTGGGCGCGACAACATTCCGCCATAGCTCGCCACCGGCGTGAACACGGAGCGACCGGCCGAATCGCGCATCCCCTGAGCTCCCAGTCCCACCAGTCCGCCGACGCGAAAGCCGCCTAACGCCGCGGCCAGTTCGGGCAGCGCGCGCGTGGGCTCGACGAGCAGGTCCGCATCCGCGGTCCATGCGCGTTGGCGGCCGTACGCGGAGTCCACGGAGGCGCGGAAGAGGTCACCAGGATCACTCGTCGCGCCGCTCACGCGGAGCCCGAGGAAACCGCCGTGGACCCCCAAGCCTGATCCGTACATCCCCGCGGAGCCCGCAAGCGCTTGGTTGCTCGACGCAAACGCCGCCAGGGAGACCTGCGTCTGGCCCTGGACGACGAAGGGAGCGAGAAACAGTAAGACGAAGTATGCACGCATAGGCTTGGACTCGCGAGAGGGATACCCCCTCTAAGGCACCGTCGATGCCGTGGGCCTCCGTTAGCTAATGCGGTGCCCTGGGCCATGTTAGCATGGCGTCTTCGTCGCGGGAAATCGGTTAGTGTCACCCGGTAGCCGGACTCGACCGTCGCATTCAGAGGACACCGCTGGGGGGAGGAGGAGGGTGCGCCGCGCGGAACCACTCGCCTTTCCGTGGCCTCCGCCTATCTCTTCAACAACTCCGCGACGATCCCTGCCACTTGCTCCGGTGCTTCCTCGGGCGTGAAATGTCTCACGTCCGGCAGAATCGTGAGCGTGGATCCGGGAATCGCGTCATGCAGGCGCTTGCCGATGGAGGGCGGAAGAAACGGGTCGAAGGCGCCCCACACGATGGCGGTCGGCGCGACGATGTCCTTGAGGCGCGGCTCCAGGGCCACAGTGTCGGCGCAGTCCAGAGCGAGAAGATGCTCCATGAACGCGTCGCGCCCTTCGGTGCTGGCGAAGGGCTTGACGTACTTCTCCACGGAATGCGCGCCGCGCTCTTCATGCGCGTAGCCGCGCGCGAGGTCCGTGCGCAGAAGGGAGAGCAGCCACGTGGGCGGGAGATGCCGCGTGAGCGGCAGTGTCGCGCGGGCCACCTTCACATCGCGCGTCGGCCACGCGTCAAACGCGACTGAATTGACGAGGCAGAGCCTGGCGACACGAGCGGGGTGCCGGATCGCGAGCGATTGGGCGATCCCGCCACCGACGTCGTGCCCAACAACGCAAGCGAAGTTGATTCCAAGCAGGTCGAGGAGTGACACCAGCCGGTCGGCGTGGCCGCGGAGGGTCACGTCACGCCCGCTCGGGCGGTCGCTTCGGCCATACCCGAGCAGATCCACGACGACGATGCGGTGACCCGCGGGCATAAAGGGAACGACGTCTCCCCACAGGTGGGAGGACGTCGGGAACCCGTGCACGAAGACGACCGGCTCACCCGCTCCGCGCGTGCCGGCGGCGTAGTAGTACAGCCGGGCGCCGTCGAGGTCGATGAACTCACCGCGCACGGTGTGCGCTCCTGTCTTCTCTCCACGCGACCAGCATGCGACGGCGCAACTCCGGTGACCGGGAGTGCCGAAGTTATGCGGGAGCGTGAAAGCACACCAGCGCGGGACTCGCCAAAGCGAAAACGACGCGGCCCCGACCAAGTGGCCGGGGCCGCGCTGCATCAGGCGATACCGACGAACTAGCTCGCCTTCCTCTCGCGTCGCTTCTCGCCGCGCTTCTGCATCCGCTCGCGAGTCTCAGCGACATTCTTGTCGAACGTCTGTTGCTGCGCCGGCGTCAGTACCCCACGGATCTCACCGCGCTGGCGCTCTGTGAGCGCGCGCAACTTCTCACGCGTCGCGGAGTCCGGGCGCTGGCGCTGTGCGTCAGCAGCGGGCTTCGAGCTCTCGCGCAGGGCCTTCGCGTCCGCGCGGAAGCGCTCGTTGATCGTGCGCATCTGCGTGCGCTGGGCGTCGTTCAGCTCGATGCCGCGCATGAACGACTTCGCCGCGCGGTGCCGCATGCCGTTCCGGCCCTCGCGCTGTCCGTCCTTCGCCTGACGGCCACGCTTGTCGCGCTCGACGGACACTTTCTCGCCACCGCGGCTCGGCGCCTGCGCGTCCGAAACGACCGGTGCGGCGACCAGGAGTGCGGTAACGACACTAAACAAGGCAATGCGCTGCATGAAACCCTCCGATTAGCTTCAGGAAGCGCGACACGCGCATCCGGCTGCCAAGTGAGACGCCGTTTCTTCTCCCCCGTTAAGGCGAGACGCTTTCGCCTTCCCCTTCTTGACCGTCCAAACGTATAATTGACATATGGTTGCGATTCTCCCCCTAGCGCTTTGCTCGAAATGTGCTATCCTTGGGCGCCCGAACGCCGGCTGCCCGGCAAAGCTCCCATCCCGTTGTTTCACAATGCTTTGTAGCGAGCGCTGATCGTGACCGAGCCGCTCCATCCCACTGTCCCGTTACTCCCGCCACCCCCGCCCGTCCCATCCACCCCAGTCAAGTTTCCGCTCGGTTGGCTGCTGTCGCATGCGCCCACGCCACTGCAGTATCGCGCCATCGTCGAGGTAGCGAAGCTGCCTCGGTCGGCCATGCGCGACATCGAGGCGCTGCCGTACGCCAACAAGCGGGCGCTCCTCCTCGCGACGTTGCAGGGTGTCGACGGGACCTGGAACCGCTCGATGCTTGGCGTTCCCAGCGCCCGCGCGGAGCATTTCGAGGGGATCGGCACGATCGCGGCATTCCGGCGCCTCATCGAGTACGGGTGGGATCGTGAGTCGCCGCCGCTGGCGCTCGCGCGCCGAGTGCTCTTCCGGCTGCTGGCAGAAGACGAAGATCCGGCGCAACTGTACGAGCTGGCTCCCAAGGGGTCGCGTGACGAAGACATAGCGCGCGCCAACCGTGCGCTCCTTCGGGAAGCGGCCGCCGCCGCGCTGGCGCAGGCGGGATACGAGGGGGACCCGCGATTGCGCGGTGCGGCGCGGCGAATCCTCGAGCGAGTCAGCAACTATCTGCGCTCGCCGATCTCGCAGCGTCCGTGGACGCGTGTCGGCAACCGGCAAGTGCTTGCGGCGGAAGCCGCGCCGCCGAGCGTCTTCACGTTGCTCATGGTTGCCCACATGCCGCTCTTTCAGAGTGAGTATCACGAGGCGCTGCACCGCATCTACCGGCATCTGACGCAGCCGCTGCCGCGACAGGAGTCCATGCAGCTGGTGGGTGAGAAGATCGTCGCGCGGCCATACCTCGTCCTCGGCGACATGCTGCCGCACCGCAATGCGGTGGACGCGGACATTCCGTTCGCGCTCTTCTGGCTCGAGATGATGGCGCGCCTGGGATTTCTTCGGCGCAACGAAGGCTGGAGCAAGATGTTCGAGCGCTTTGTGGATGACCGCGATCGCGAAGGCATATGGCATCCGCACAAGGGACTGGCGACGCCGCGCTCCACGAATCCGTTTATGTGGCAGGTTTTCCCACTCGACGACGCGCACGAGGAGAACAGTCGCTGGACGGACGTGACGTTCCGTATCGGACTCATCGCGAAGCTGTCGGGTCGGCCGATTGATCTGGTGTAGCGGCGCGGCCCGCGTCACGGACGGCACGCTCCTTCGTGTCGCTCCCGGCGCGGACAGATGACACCGCCCTGGCGGCTTCGCGGGCGATTGTCGCCCGCCGAGATGTTTCCCGCGTCGCGCGCCGGCTTCCGCACACGACACGTCACGTTAGGCAGCGGCGAGCGGGTGCGCGTCGTGGAATGTGGTCCTCCGGACGGCACGCCGCTGCTCATGCTGCCGGGGTGGGCCTGTTCCGCCTATAGCTTTCGGCACGCGATGCCCGCCATGGCAGCCGCCGGACACCTGTGCATGGCAGTCGAACTCCGCGGGCACGGCCTGTCCGACAAGACAAAGGACGCCAACGCCTACACCCTTCCCGCGATGACCGAGCACGCGCGCGAGATCATGGATGCGCTCGGGCTCGACTGCGTCCCGATTTTCGCTCAGTCGCTGGGCGCTTCGGTGGCGGCCTCGCTGGCAATGGAATCGCCCGACCGCGTGAGCCGGCTTGTTCTCGTGAATCCGGTTGGCTTCGGCACGGTGCGCGGCGCCCGGCTCGGCGCGCTGCTGACGCCGGAATGGATGCTGTCCGTACTGCCACTCTTCGTACGGCGCTGGGTGCTGCGGCTCGTTATCGGATTCGCAATGGGACGGCTGGGACGTTACACGGCCCGTGACGTAGACGAATACTGGGCGCCGTCACAGTTCGGCGAGTTTTCCGTGGCTCTGCGCCACTTGCTGCACCAGTATCGCTGGAGTCCATTTGACATGGCCGAGCGTGCGCGGCTCACTGTCCCGACACTCTTCATCATCGGGACGGCGGACCGCTTCGTGCGGTCGAGACGCCCCGGCCGGGAGCAGGTCGCCGGCGTCGCGAGCAGTGAGTTGCAGGTCAGCGTCATCGAAGGAGCCGGACATGCCGCGCAGGAGGAGGCGCCGCATCAGGTAAATCAGGTAGCGCTCGCCTTCCTGGACCAGGGTGCGACGTACGCGCGGTCCGCTCCGGCCAGGCGGTGAAGATCACCATTGCACGTTGAACGACCGGACCTCCCGGCCACGCGTCACCCGAACATGGAGCAACCATGAAACCGATCACCATGATTGGCATTGTCCTGATTGTCCTCGGTGTGCTTGCACTGGCGTTTCAGGGGCTCACATATACAAAGCGGCGTGAGACGGTACAGGTCGGGCCGGTGGAAATGACGGCGACGGAGAAGGCGACCATTCCGCCGTACGTCGGCGTCATCGCGTTGGTGGCCGGCGTTGGTCTCGTGCTCGCGGGGCGTCGTAAGGTCTAGTGTCCGCTGAGACAGGAAAAAGCCCCCACGCACCGTCGGTGCGTGGGGGCTTCTTAGCGATCCGGCCTAGTAGCCCGGATTCTGCGCGATCGTGCCGTTGGTTACATCGAACTCACTTTGCGGAATCGGATACACTGTCTGAAACACGGGAATACCGAGGGTGGACGCTGCGAGTCCTAGACGAACGAGGTCAGGCCAGCGGTGTCCTTCCATTGCCAACTCAAGTCGTCGCTGTTTTATGATTTCTGCAATGATCGCGGCCTGGTCCGCACTCACAAAATCCGTCAGTCCAGCGCGACGGCGAATTTTGTTCACCTCGATGAGCGCCTCGATCAGCTCTCCCTGCCGGGCATGCGCTTCGGCTTTGATCAGGATGACTTCCGCAAGACGAATGAGGTGCAGGTCTTCCGCGCCGGTCGTCGTCGGATACTTGGCGCCATAGCGCCGCGGGCGCGAATCGAAGCGGATGTTGTGATTGCGCCGCGTATCGGAGGAAGAGTACGCAGCGAATAAACCCGACGACGGGGCAATCTCACGGCGACCGCCAAACTGCTTCGAGAGGTAATAGTACCCGACCGTATAGGCGTCCGTCACCGTGTAGGTGAGCCGGAGAATGTCTTCCGGTGTATCGGTGCCGTCCGGCGTGAAAAGATCCGAGTAGCGGTCGGTAAGAGTGTAACGCTGCGCCAACACAAACGCAGCCTCGGACTCGGCTGCCGCGTTGTTGCCCTGATACAGATGCACGCGTGCGCGCAACGCATGAATGGCCGACACGGACACCCGCCGGGTCGCGGATCTTTCCGTGATCAGTCCGGCCGCCGCGTTCAGATCTGTATGAATCTGGGCGTAGACCGCGCCGACCGTGGCGCGAGTTACCCCGATCGTCTCCTCGATGCCTGCCGGGGGCGTGAGCCGGAGGGGCACACCGAGGTCACCAGCGTTCCGACCGCCGAAGGTCTTGACCAGGTCATGGTACATGAGAGCGCGAAGAAAATATGCCTCGCCCAGAATCTGGTCGCGCTCCTCACCATCCAGTCCAGTGACGTCCGGCACCTTCTGCAGCACAAGATTGGCGCGGCCGATCCCGCGATAGATCGCGTCCCATATGCTGGAGATCGCGCTGTTGTCCGCCGTCAGGTTGTTGTCGTCAGCGTCGGCGTAGCTCGTGAACGTGCCGGTATGAATGACGTCGTCGCTGGAAAGGTCGTTGAAGAACAGAAAGTCGCCGCCGTAATAGTCGGTGCTCTGCAAGCCATCGTAGATGCCGCGCCCCGCCGCGCGAGCGCTGTTCGCGTCGACGTTGGCCTTTTCGACCGGTACTTCGTCCGCCGGATCGACGTCGAGAATCGAGTCGCAGCCGGCCGTCGCGATGGCGACCAGCGCGAACGGTAGAATCCTGAATCGCATTAATCCTCTCATATTCGAGGCTGGAAGAACGTGTCGTATCGTTGTCATTACCAGCTCCCGTTGATGCCGAACATCCACGAACGGGCCAACGGATAGGCGTAGAACTCCGTTCCCAACGAAATGTTCGCGCTGGAGCCGTTGCTGTTCACGTCCGGGGAATACCCGCTGTAGTCCGTGAACGTCTTGAGATTCCGTCCGGACACGAACACGCGGCCTTCCTGCAACTTGAGCATGGAGGACCAGCGCTCGGGCAACCGATAGCCCAGCGTCACTTCCTGAATCCGGATGTACGAACCGTCCTCGATGTAGCGGCTGGAGACCTGCCGCGCGTTCGAGAGACCGTCGTAGCTCGCCCTCGGCTGATTGGTGATGTCACCCGGCTGCTGCCAGCGATCCATCACTTCGATGAACTTGTTATCGTTGTAGTAGCCGCCATCGTCGGCGAAGATGCGAATGCCGTTAAAGATCTCGGCGCCCTGGCTGAACTGCAGGAAGGCCTTCAC
>JANNOC010000335.1:0-3008 GCA_031398865.1 Gemmatimonadota bacterium
ACGGTCCGCTGCGTCTCGGCGAAACGGTCGTCCGCGCGACGAACCAGCAGCTCGCCGAGTTGAAACAGCGCGTTCGGGCGCAACGGGCTATTCGGGTACCGCGTCAGGAACAACTCCAGTCGCGCGATCGCGCTGTCGCGAACGGGTACGTCCGAGCGGGCGCCTTCCGCGGTGGCAAGCTGGGTTGAGGTCTGCGCGGCGAGTGCCAGCGGTGCGCACAACGCGACAAGCGCGAGAGGACGAAGGAACCGCATCATCGGTTGCTACCAGAGTTGGTGGGTGCGCCAGGCGCGGTCTGCTCGCCGCGGGGAGACGCGGCGGACCCTGCACCTCCGCTTGTTCCCCGGGGTGGCTCATTTGTTCCTGGCGAGCCACCCGCTTCGAGCGCCTGGAAGAAGAGCGCGCTCGCCGAACCGAAGTCGGCCGCCTCCGTGTCGTGACGCAAGGCGGCGATCATGGCCCCATTGCGCGCGTTCAGCTCGCGTTCCACCAGTGCAATGAGCTGCGACTCCACCGACGCCCGCTGCGACTCCGCGGCCGACAGCGCGGCGCGCATCTCGTTGGCTCCCGCCGGCCCTTCGCGCTGCGTCCGCGCCACTTCGGCGGCCATCAGATCCCGTGTCGAGTTGCCGAGACCCTGTGTTTCCGCAAAGAGTGTCCGCATCCGATCCGCGCGCACCCGCACTGAGTCTCGCAACGCCAATGTCGGGTGCCGTGCGAGGGCCCCATTGAGCCCGGCGTCAATCTCATCCGCGATGCGGCGGTAGGTCGCCGACGTCTGCGCTTCGATGGACAGCAACTCGTTTTCCATGGCGCCGAGGCCGGGTCCCATCCGCCGCCGCACACTGTCGATCAGCGCGGTGTTCTCGGCTGAGAGCAGTCGCGTCGCCTCGATCTGCGCCCCGAAGAACTGCCGGATCTCGGTGCCGCGCGCATCCAGCCGGAGCGCCAGCCGCGCGAGCGAATCCTGCGCGGCCTGCAGCTGTGTGGCGAGCGTGGCGAGGGACGCATTCTCCGCCTCGATCCGCGCCTGCGTCGCCTGCAACATGGCGAGATGCGCCGCCTGCTGATCGAGGCGCTCCTGCAAGCGATACCGCGCGACCGCGACCGCGACATCGGCGCTGTACAAGGCCTGCGCGCGCTGCATGTACTCGCCACGATTGCTCGAGGCCGACGCCCGCGTGAAGAGAATCCGGCGTGGAAGTCCGCTCAACCCGCTGGCCGCGTTGACGCGCGCCATGAGGTCGGTGAGCGTTACGATCTGGAGTGAGGAGAGCTGTGGCACCGTCGCTCCCGTCGTCATCACGGTATCCGCGACGACGCGCAAGAGCGCGGCGACGTCTCCGCCGGCCGCGTCCTGCAAAGCGATGGTCTTCCCGTTCGCGGGATCAGTGATGAACAGAATGCCCGCCGCGCGAGCGGCGACAATGGCGCGCGCCGACTCGGTCAGCGCCCCGCGCGCGTCGCTCTGAAGGACCGTCACTTCCGCGTTGGCGGAGTCCGCCACTGCGGCGAAAATGCGGGCCGCTTCGGCCGTGCGATTCAGTTGCAACGCGACCTGCGCCGACATCAGCCGCGCCTCGTCACGCTCCGGCAGATCCGGGTAGCGCGTACCGAACTCCGCGAACGCGTTCCCCGCCTCGGCGATCTTGTTGCCCTTGAAGAGCGCCCACGCCTTGGTAAGGTGGGCCTGCGCGGCGAGCCCGCTCGTGGGCGAGATGGCGTCCACGAGCGACACCGCTTCGTCGTACCGGCCACTTTCGTACGCCAACTGCGCAGCCGTCAGGCGCACCTGCTCCCGGAACTCACCACTGGCGCCGCCGGCGACCGTCTGCAGGGCAGCCAGCGCGGCGGTTTTCTGCGACGTGTCGGCGCGAAGCTGCGCGAGCGCATCCATGTACTGCGCGTAGCCGGCGTACGGCGGGCCGGCCTGCTGGGCCATCGCGAACGACGCGCGGGACTCCGCGAAGGCTCCCGTCTGATACGCGGCGAGACCGGAGACCAGCGCGGCCAGGCCGCGTGTCTCGGTTGCCCCGAGCGCCTTCGCCATCTCGACCGCGCGCGCGTACTCGCCGCGGCGATAGGCGTCCAGCAGCAGCTGCGCGTGCAGCACCGACGCATAGCGCGCACCGGACGGACCCCTGACAACCGGCTCGGCCGTCGCACGGAAGGCGTCCGTCATTCCGAGGCGGTAATAGCTCTGCGCGAGCAGGAAGAGCAGGTCTTCGCGGCCGCGGTACGCCTGCTGCTGCGCCGCGGGTGTCGAGAACACGCTCGGCGAGCTGTTCAGCCATTGCAGCCGGCTCAGCGCGGGAATGGCGCGCTCGCCGAGGAGATCGTACAAGGCGACGCGGATCTCGCTATCGATACCACGCGCCTGGTCCGCGACAGGCATGACAATGCTGTCGCGGCGCTGCACGGAGTCGCGCGGTCGGGCGCTGTCCGTCGGCTGCGTCACCTGCGCGGCAAGCGGCGCGGCCGTCACCAACGCCGCGACGAACGCCGCGACGAACGCCGCTCTGCCGATCATCCACACGAGCCCGACCTCAGAAAGGCGTGGTGCCACGGCTCGTCCACGTCGTGTGGGAGAGCTGGCCGTTTCGCACCGTGAACTGCACGTAGGTGACGGTATCCGCCGCGGACGCCACCGTCACGTTCTGCGACAGCTGTTGACCATTCACCGAGATCTGCACGCTGAGCGTGTGGCTGGTGGGTAGCACATTGGCTCGGTACAGCTCATCGACCGCGCCGATTTGCAGCGCGTTGTTGGCATCGGCGCTGTAGGTGCGCACGATTGGCGCACTCGCGTTCACGGACAGCGTTGCGGTCTGCAGCGTCTGCGGCGCCGTGGAGTCGGCGCGCAGTAGCACGACAATGACGGAACCCGTACGACGGCGAACGGCATCACCGAGCGCCAGGAAACGATCACGCTGCGCCAGCAGATTGTCCTGCGACGACGTCAGTATCGCATCCAGTTGCTGCAACGCATTCTGCTCGCTGCTCATGAG
>JANNOC010000242.1:0-3638 GCA_031398865.1 Gemmatimonadota bacterium
CGTTCGCGAAGGCGCAGCTTGCCGCGGATAATGCGTTGCCGCTCACGGGGGCCATTCTCAACACCTTGAACGAAGCCGACAAGCCGACCGACGCGCCGATTGCGCGGAGGTTTCATGAGCTGGGCTTCAGACTGCTCGCGACGGACGGGACAGTCAATTACTTGCGCAAACGTGGCATTCCGGCGGAGGCGGTGCTCAAGCTGCACGAAGGCCGGCCGAATGCGATCGATCTGATGTTGAACGGTGACGTGCAATTGCTCATCAACACACCGCTCGGCAAGCATGCCCAGAAGGACGACTACTCCTTGCGGCAGGCGGCCATCGCGCATCGCGTGCCGTATACGACCACGATGTCGGCTGCCAGCGCTGCGTGCGATGCCATCCTGTCCCTGCGCTCGCGGCGGCCGGCGGTACGCTCGCTGCAGGAATGGCATGCCTCGCTGCGCGCGCCCGCCGTTGGCTGACACACCATCATGATCGCGCCTCACTTCTCCCTCACCGTCCGATGACTGCCCCGTTCATTCACGCCTCGGCGTTTGTCGACGCCGGCGCCCGCATTGGCGCCGACACCAAGGTCTGGCACTTCTGCCACGTGCTGTCCGGTGCGGTCATCGGAGAGCGCTGCTCACTGGGACAGAACGTCGTCGTGATGGGGGGCACCCGGATCGCGAACAACGTGAAGATTCAGAACAACGTGTCGATTTACGAGGGGGTCGAGCTCGAGGACGACGTGTTCTGCGGTCCGTCCATGGTGTTCACGAACGTCGTGAATCCGCGCAGCCACGTCTCGCGCAAGCACGAGTACAAGCGCACGCTGGTCCGGCGAGGAGCGTCCATCGGTGCGAACGCGACGATCGTGTGTGGCGTCACGCTGGGCGAGTTCTGCTTCATCGGCGCCGGCGCTGTCGTGACCCATGACGTGCCCGCGTACGCACTGATGGTCGGCGTGCCGGCGCGGCAGATGGACTGGATGTGTCAGTGCGGCGAGCGATTGCCCGCGACGTGGCAGGGACAGAAGCTCGGTCTGACGCAGACACGATGCGCGACCTGCGGCACGGATTACGAAGCGACCGAGGATGGGATCCGGCCGCGCGGGAGCGCCGGGTCATGACCCAGTCGCGCTCCTTCCGGGTGGCTCTCGTCGGATGCGGCCGCATCAGCCAGAACCACTTTGACGCGATCGCCCGAGTGGACGGGCTCGAGCTCGTCGCGGTGTGCGACACGGTCAGCGAGCGCGCACGCAGCGCCGGCGAAGGCCACTCGGTGCCGTGGTTCACCAACTACGAAGAGATGCTCGCCACAGCCGCATGCGATGTGGTGGTCATCGCGACGCCGTCTGGATTGCATCCCCGGCACGGCATTCTCGCCGCGCGCGCGGGGAAGCATGTCATCGCCGAAAAGCCGATGGCCATCTCGTTGGAGTCCGCCGACGAACTGGTTCAGACGTGCGACCACGCCGGCGTGCATCTCTTCGTTGTGAAGCAGAACCGATTGAACCCGCCCGTGCAGCTGCTGAAGCGCGCCATCGACCGCGGCCGCTTTGGCCGCATCTACATGGCCAACTGCACCGTGCGGTGGTCCCGGCCGCAGGAGTACTACGACTCCGCGCCGTGGCGCGGCACCTGGGAGTTCGACGGGGGCGCCTTCATGAACCAGGCGTCGCATTACGTGGATCTGGTGCAATGGCTGCTCGGGCCGGTCGAGAGCGTCATGGCGAAAACCGCAACGCTGGCCCGGCGCATCGAGACGGAGGACACGGGGATCGCGGTGCTCAAGTTCCGCTCCGGTGCCCTCGGCGTCATCGAGGTCACCATGCTGACCTATCCACGCAATCTCGAAGGCTCCATCACCATCCTGGGATAGAAGGGCACCGTCAAGATCGGAGGGACAGCCGTGAACAAAGTGGAGCATTGGGCGTTCGCCGACTATGACGACGATGACAAGCAGATCGACGCGGCGAGCACCACGCCGCCTAACGTCTATGGGCTCGGACACGAGGGGTACTATCGCAACGTCCTGGCAGTCCTTCGCGGCGACGCATCGCCGGACACCGACGGGCGCGCCGGTCGCAAATCGCTGGAGCTGATTCTCGGCATCTACGAGTCCGCGAAGACGGGACGGGATGTGCCGTTGCCTCTTCGCGTCCATCGTTGACTTCTCTCTCCGCCAGACGGCAATTACATTGCTATCCTGCGTCGGCTGACGCTGCCCTGCCCCGCACGGAACACATGCCCGTACCCTTGCTCGACCTGCGTGCGCAGCACGCGACGATCAGAGACGAAGTCGTTCGAGCGATGATGCAGGTCGTGGACGATCAAGCGTTCATTCTCGGCGATCCCGTGAAGCGCCTGGAATGCGAGGTGGCAGGACTGTCGCGCACGCGCTTCGCCATTGGCTGTGCCAACGGCACGGACGCGATTCTGCTCGCGCTGCGCGCGCTCGACATCGGCCGCGGCGATGAAGTCATCACGACGCCCTTCACCTTTTTCGCCACGGCCGGAACCGTGCATAACGTGGGCGCCACGCCCGTGTTTGTGGATATCGAGCCGCGCACCTTCAACATCGCTCCGCAGGCGGTCGCGGCTGCGATCACGAGCCGTACAAAGGCGGTCATCCCCGTGGATCTCTTCGGGCAGATGGCCCCCATGGAGGACGTGGCTCGGGCGGCCGCAACGATTCCGCTGATCGAGGATGCGGCGCAATCCATCGGCGCTCGCCGGAAGAGTGCAGGCGAGTGGACGATGGCGGGTGAGCGGGCGACCATCGGCACGTTCAGCTTTTTTCCGTCCAAGAATCTGGGTGGCTACGGCGACGGCGGAATGATCGTAACGCAGGATGAGACGATTGCGACGCGTCTGATGCGGCTGCGCGTGCACGGCGGCGCCAAGACCTATTTCCACGACGAAGTGGGCTACAACAGCCGGCTGGACGCGCTGCAGGCGGCGGTACTGCACGCGAAGCTGCCGCACCTGCACGGGTGGAGCACGAAGCGACGGGTCAACGCCGCGCACTACGATGCGGCGTTCGCCGACGTGCCGGAGATCGTGACGCCGTTCATTGATCCAGCGAACGAATCGATCTACAACCAGTACACGCTCCGCGTCCCTCGGCGCGACGCGCTGCAGGAGCACCTCAAGGCCCTCCGCATCGGATCGTCGGTCTACTATCCGCTTCCGCTGCACTTGCAGCCGTGCTTCGCCTATCTCGGCTACAAGGCCGGTGCGTTCCCCGAGTCGGAGCGCGCGTCGCGCGAGGTCATTTCGCTGCCGATCTTTCCCGAGCTCCTGCCGTCCCAGTTGGACGAAGTCGCTGGCGCCGTGCGCACGTTCTTCGGACAATGACGGTCGCCCCGCTTCGGCGTCGCTCACCTCTTTCCTGCCCATGAAGGATCAACTGCTCGCCCGCATCAACGACCGTTCCGCGGTCGTCGGTATCGTCGGCCTCGGCTATGTCGGCCTCCCGCTCGCGCTGGAGTTCTGCAACGCGGGGTTCCACGTGCTGGGATACGATGTGAGCCAGCGGGTCGTTCGCGATCTCATGGCGGGCACGTCGCACATTCAGGACGTGAAAAGCGCGGACATCGCGCGGATCGTGGCGAACGGACAGTTCGAGGCCACGTTCGACGAAGCGCGGCTGCG
>JANNOC010000288.1:0-1741 GCA_031398865.1 Gemmatimonadota bacterium
ATCAGCAGTAAGGGCTCATTGAACGTCTTCGAAGTTCTCCGGCGCGCCTGGACGCCTCGCGCTAGCCTAACTTCCACAGTTCGGTAGCGTTTGGGCTGAAAGCATCGCGCTGTGGCGCGTCTGCAACGACGACTGTTCAGAGTGAGAACGCATACCAAGACGCATGTGCGGCGTCTGGTTTTGAGTTATCAGTCGTAGAAAGCGCGTGTAGTGGCGACCCAGTGGGTTGCCGCGCATGCAGCGTGTCCTGAGAATGTGTGTCCATGTATCTGCGACACACGACGCGGCGCAAAGACGGGAAGACGCACGTGTATTGGCAGTTGGTGCGCTCGGTGCGCCGTGGCCGCAAGGTGGTGCAGGAGACCGTGGCGCAGCTCGGCGAGTTGGATGAGCAAGGGCGTGCACGAGCCGCGGCGCTGGGGCGCAGCATATCGGGTCAGGCGGGTGGGCTTACGCAGCGCGATCTTTTTGCGCGCGATGAGCCAGGCGCCGCGGTTGCGGTCAAGCTCGATCAGGTTCGTCTGGAGCGCTCGCGCAGCTTCGGTGCGGTGTGGCTGGGCTGGGTGCTGTGGCGGGCGTTGAAGCTCGACACGCTGTGTGGCTCGCTCATGCCGCGGGGGCGCGAAGCGGTGGCGTGGGCCGATGTGATTGCAATCCTGGTGATCGGTCGGTTGTGCGAGCCCTCCAGTGAATTGCATGTGGCCGAGCGCTGGTATCGCACCACTGCGCTGGAAGATTTGCTCGGGGTGAAGAGCGAAGCTATCTATGACGAGCGGCTGTACCGGGCGCTCGATCGGTTGTTGCCGCACAAGGAGGCGATCGAGCAGCATCTCGTGCAGCGACTGGGCGAGCTCTTCGAGCTCGACTACGATCTCTTACTCTACGATGTGACGAGCACCTACTTCGAGGGTGTCGCCGACCCGAACATCGCGCGACGGGGTTACTCGCGTGATCACCGGCCCGATTGCGTGCAGGTCAACATCGCGCTGGTGGTTACGCGCGAGGGTATGCCGCTCGGCTACGAGATCTTCGCCGGCAACGCCCCCGATGTCACCACGGTGAAGGACGTCGTAGCGGGCATGGAGCGGCGCTTCGGGAAAGCCAGGCGCGTGTGGGTGATGGATCGTGGCATGGTGAGCGCGCAGAACATCGCCTGGCTCAACGAAACGGGACGCCGCTACGTGATCGGAACCGCGCGTGCAGAATTGAAGCGTTGGTCCCGAGAGCTTGCTGACAAGAACGACTGGCGTCACATTCGCGAAGACGTCGAAGTGAAAGTGTGTCGCAGTCCCGAGGGCGCAGAAACCTTCCTGCTGTGTCGCTCGGCGAGCCGGCTCGAGAAAGAGAAGGCGATGCACAGCCGCTTCGCCTGTCGCATCGAAGAGGGACTCGACTCACTCGCGCGGCGCATTGAGAAGAGTAAACGTGCGCTCGATCGCGGCGTGCTCGAGCGCCAGATCGGGCGGCTGCTGCAAAAGAATTCGCGTGCCGCCAGCCGCTACTCGATCTCGATCACCGAAGATGAAACCGCGCCGGCAGGCTTGAGGCTTAAATGGAGCGCGCGTCCCGAGTGGGATGACTGGGCCGCCGTGAGCGAAGGCACCTACATTCTTCGCACAAATAACCACGACTGGTCCGACCAGGAGACCGCCCGCGCCATGGCTCCGTGCGAGGGATTGGCGACGGAGGGGACGAGGAGACCAAAGATCGGAACGATGCCGGTCTTAAGCTGTCGGGCGGC
>JANNOC010000346.1:0-5456 GCA_031398865.1 Gemmatimonadota bacterium
CGACGAGAAAGACGAGAACGATGGGGATCAACCAGCTCGCAACGCGGTCGGCCAGCTTCTCTACCGGGGCGCGCTGTTCCTCCGCCGACTCGACGAGAGCGATGATGCGGGAGAACATCGTGTTGCCGCCCACCTTCTCCGTCTCGATGTCGAGTGCGCCGAGCTCGACGACGGTACCCGCGAAGACAGTCGCACCCGGGGACTTTTCCTGAGGGATGCTCTCGCCGGTGATGGGTGCCTGGTTGACGGAGGCATCGCCGCTGCGAACAGTGCCATCGACGGGGATCTTCTCGCCGGCGCGAACGATCACGACGTCACCTTGGCGGACCTCAGCCAACGGGACGATGACATCGCCGCCTGGTCGGCGAACCAGCGCTGTTTCGGGAACGGAGCCGATGAGTGCCTTGATCGACGCGCGCGCACGCTCGGTGTTGAGCTCAGCGATCAGCTCGGCGATGAGGATGATCACCATGAGGATCGCGCCCGCGACGTACTCGCGGCCAAGCATCGCGATCACGGTCGCGATGGTCACGAAGATCTCGGTGCCGATTTTGCGCTCACGCACGAGCGCGAGGATGCCGGTTCTGGCGAGCGGGTACAGTCCCACGGCGACCGCGCCGAACAGAACAGGGAGGGGCACGACCCCTTGGCGATACATCAGGACAACGATGCCGACGCCGACGATGCGCGCGATCTCGAGCCATCGCTCGCGCGTCAGGAGGGATAGGAACGAGGCGTGCGACGCTTTCGGCGTACTCGTCACTGTGTGCGTGACACGACTCGGCGTCGTCGTCGGCATGGGAAAACTTGGGAAGGGGATGGACTACAGGCTTGTATACTATACTCCAGTATATTACCGTTTGTCCACGGTCCGTCATGGTCCCACCTTCGCCAGGCGTCGATGAGTCACACCGTCCGCGACAAGACCAAGTTGCTGAACCGCATCCGCCGGATCGCTGGACAGGTGCGCGCGATCGAGCAGGCCCTCGAGGGGGAACAGGACGCGAGTGACATCCTCCGCACGATTGCGGCGTGCCGGGGCGCTATCAACAGTTTGATGGCGGAGGTCATGGAAGGCCACGTGCGCCTGCACGTCGTCGATCAGCGGCGGCCGCTGTCGGCGGCCCAGGCTGAGGCGGTGGAAGAGTTACTCGATGTGGTGCGCGCGTACCTCAAGTAGAGTGCAGCCGGCACCAGAATGCGTCGCGCGCTGTGGCGCGCGTTTGGGCATCGTTGGGACCCACAGTGAAGGGGCGCAGATGAAGACGCACGAGCGCAGCATTCCCATGCCGGCTGTCGCGACATACATTGGACCCATGCGCCGCTCTCTCGTTTCGCGCATCACCGCACTGGTGATCGCCACGCTGGTGGGGTTTGCCAGCCCCGCTTTGGCGCTCGCGCACGGTTATGCGCACCACGAGGCCGGCGAACACGGCGAGCAGGACGGCGGCCATAGCGGTGCATTGGGCCCCGAAGCGACCGACGAGCTGCACGACGGGCTGCCCCTGTCGATTCAGGCGGCGTACGAGTCGAAGGACCACGCCCACCCGCAGCTCGCGCACGCGCGTCCCATGAGGATAAGCGCGCCGCTATTCGTCCTCTCGGCGAATCCCGTAGCCGTTCCCGTCGGTATCGTGTGCGTCGGCACAGCAGCGCTGCTGCCGACCGCCGCGCCTGCCCGGGCCGGCCCCGCCGACGCGCCCCCTCGACAGCCTCGAGCTCCACCCCTCGGCTGACCTGACTGTCGCCCGCGCCTCGCGCGCCGCGCCGACAAACTGCCACACCACCTTGTTTCGTCCGAGTGCCCGCTCTCGCGGCCGCACTCCGGCTCGGCTCCGTGATTTCGGAGTTTGCGGTGCTCGTGTCAGCAGGCGTCAAACCCCTCTCCGTCGTGAGTGCTTTCATGCTTTCTTGTCTCTGTGCGTATGCGCGTCGCCTGGCAACGGCCCGGCAGGTCGCCGTCGCGATCGGTGTCGGTATGGGGCTATCGGCGTGTACCGGAAGCCGCGTATCGCCTCTCACGGTTCCTCCCCGAGCGCTCGGACGCGATATGCCCGTCTATTTCCCGTCACCAACGGACAGTGGTCGGCGAGCGCGCCCGACGTTCGCGACTCCGACGGACAGCGTCTCCCTGCGCGAGGCGGTCGCCCTCGCACTGCTGCACAGTCCCGAACTCGCCGCGTTCGCGTGGGAGACGAGGGCTCGTGAGGCACGCGTCCTTCAAGCGAGCCGGGTGCCGAATCCTGTCGTCGGCGTGGTTACGGAAGACGTCGGCGCATCGAGGGCGTTGAGTGGTGGCGTCGGAAACGCGCAGGTTGTTCAGCCACAGACGACCATTGAGCTCAGCCAACTGATCGAGTTGTGGGGAAAGCGATCCACCCGCCGGAATCTTGCCGCGCGTACACGTGATTTGGCAGCCTGGGACTACGAAGCGACTCGGCTGGACGTGCTCACCCGGACCACGCACGCCTTCATCGACGTCCTCGCGGCTCAGGAGATGGTCGCGCTCACCGCGCAGACGACCCAGCTCGTCGAGCAGGTGCAGCGCAGCGTCAGTGCGCGAGTCGTCGCAGGCGTGGTTTCGCCGATCGAGGAAACCAGGGCGGATGTGGCGCTCGCCACGGTGCGCCTGGAATCGAATCGCGCGCTTCGATTGCTGGACGCCAGCCGTCGGCGCCTGGCGGCGCAGTGGGGCGCCTCCGAAGCGGGCTTCCCAGCGGCGGCGGCTGATCTGATGGTCGCCCCTGTGCTGCCGGCGATCACGGAACTGCAGACCCGGCTCACTGAGAACCCGGACCTCGCCCGGTGGAACGTCGAGATTCTGGAGCGAGAGGCCGCGCTCTCTGTGGAAAGGTCAAAACGTTTGCCCGACGTGACGCTCAGCGCGGGGCACCGGCGCTTCACCGATCTTCGCGGCACCGCCTTTGTGTTCGGCGGATCGCTGCCGCTTCCGGTGTTCGACCGGAACGGAGGGGCGGTCGTGGAAGCGCGGAGCCGGCTCTCCAAGGCGTATGAAGAGCGCCGGGCCGTCGAGGCACGGGTCTCGGTTGGACTTGCGGAGGCCTATCGGGCGCTGGCCGGGGCGCATGACGAGGTGATTGCGCTCCGCACGACGGTGTTGCCAGGGGCGCGACAAACTTTCGACGCGGTGAGCGAGGGCTATCGCCTGGGCAAGTTCGGCTTTCTCGATGTGCTCGATGCTCAGCGGACCTTGATCGCAGCCACGGGCCAGTATCTGCGTGCCTTCTCGGAGTACCACAAGGCCGTCGCGGATGTCGAGCGGCTCATCGGAATACCGCTGGACGAAGTCACGAACTCGCCGAGGTAGAACTCGATAGGCGTGTCAACAGGCAGGGGCGGTCACGCTTTCCTGCGTCGGCAACACGGGCCGAGTGCCCGCATGAGGAAAAAGGAGAGTCGCTGTGAAGAACGATAGGGAGGGAGCGGGGGACGTGACCCCGACATGGAGGGAGCCGGTGCGGTCCCTGCACGACAGGTTCGGATCGCGTTTCGACAAGCGAACGATATCCATAGTCGGTGCGATCATCATCGCCGGACTGCTACTCATCGCCGTGATCCTGCTGACCGGCAAGCGCGGTGGCACCGGCGAATCGGCGGAGGCAGGGTCGCTGGACTACCCGAGAGGGCCTCACGACGCCCGGCTGCTGTCGGACGGTCCTCTGCAGCTCGAGATGACGATCTACGAAACGGGCGTACCGCCGCGATTTCGAGTGTATCCCTTCGACGCGGACCTGAAACCGATTGCGCCGAAGGATGTGGTGCTCCAGGTCGAGCTGCACCGGCTCGGCGGCCGAGTCGATCGCATCAGTTTCCTTCCCGAAGCGGACTATCTGCAGGGCAAAGAGGTCGTTGAAGAGCCCCACTCGTTCGATGTCAAGGTGATCGCGCAGCACGGTGGCCGGCGGCATGAATGGTCGTATGCGCAAATCGAAGGCAAGGTCGAATTCGGGCCGGATCAGCTCGCGAGCGCTGGCATCGAGATCAACACCGTGGGCCCACGGACGATGGTCACGACGCTCGAGTTGCCTGGGGAGGTCAAGGCTGATGAGACGCGCCTCGCCCACGTCGTCCCGCGTCTGCAGGGAGTGGTAACCAGCGTCGTCAAGCGGGAAGGTGAGCGCGTGCGGAGAGGCGAGCTCATGGCTGTGCTGAACAGTCGTGAGCTGGCCGATGCGAAGAGCGCCTACCTCGCGGCGACGCAACGTGTCGAGTTCACGCGGGTCACACTCGAACGGGAGGAGAGCCTCTGGAAAAAAAAGATTTCCGCGGAGCGGGACTATCTCGAGGCCAAGCGTGCATTCGAGGAGGCCGAGCTGACCAGGCGGCTAACCGGGCAAACGCTCGTCGTGCTGGGCGTACCATCGGGCGCGTTGCCCGGTCTCGCGTCGGCGCCAGCCGAGAGCATGTCGCGCTTTGAGATCCGCTCGCCGCTGGACGGGGAAGTGATCCAGCGAAATGTCACCGTTGGCGAATCCGTGACCGCCGAAGAAGACATCTTCACCGTGGCCGACCTGTCATCGATCTGGGTTGATGTGACGGTCTACGCCAAGGACATCGCCTCAGTGCGCGCCGGCCAGGAGGCGACGGTGAAGTCCAGCGATCTGGGCCGCGAGGTCACCGGCCGAATCAGCTACATAGGCCCACTCGTGGGTCAGGACACACGCGCGGCGACGGCCCGCATCATAATGCCGAATCCTGGCGGTGGCTGGCGACCCGGCTTGTTCGTGACGGTTCACCTGGTCCGCGAAGAATCCACGGTCCCGCTCGCGGTTTCCGTTGACGCGATTCAGACCTTCCGCGACTGGAAGGTGGTCTTCGTCCGCTACGGAAACTGGTTCGAAGCGCGCCCCCTGGAACTGGGACGCAGTGACGGCGAATGGGTGGAAGTCCTGAAGGGCCTCTCACCCGGTGAGCAGTACGCAGCGACGAACAGTTTCGCCGTGAAGGCGGAGATCGGCAAGCTCGGGGCGAGCCATGATCACTGAGACGCGAGGCGCCCGTGCTTGAACGCATTCTTCGATTCTCGATCCGCCAGCGGTGGCTGGTCGTCATAGTCACGCTGGCGATGGCTGCGTTCGGACTGTACAACTACACCCGGCTGCCGATCGACGCGGTGCCGGACATTACCAACGTCCAGGTGCAGGTCAACACCGAAGCGCCGGGCTACTCCCCGCTCGAAGCGGAGCAGCGGGTCACGTATCTCGTCGAAACGGCCATGGCGGGCCTCCCACTGCTTGAGGAGACGCGCTCGATCTCGCGGTATGGACTCTCGCAGGTCACAGTCGTATTCGAGGACGGCACCGACATCTATTGGGCGCGCCAGCTCATCGCGGAGCGGGTGCAGGAAGTCCAAAGCCAGCTTCCGCCAGGTCTCGAACCGAGGATGGGGCCGATCGCCTCGGGCCTCGGAGAAATCTTCCTGTGGACGGTGGAAG
>JANNOC010000306.1:0-2512 GCA_031398865.1 Gemmatimonadota bacterium
TTCAGCAGCGCAAAGCGCACCGGCTGGTCGTCGAGCGCCTCGGCGAGAAATGGCAGATCCTTGCCGACGAGCTGTTCCTGGAGGTTGATGGTGTTGGTCGACACGACGGTGCGCTCGCCGTTCGCGGCGGCCCACCGCAGGGCGGGCAGCAAATAGCCTAACGACTTTCCCACGCCGGTTCCGGCCTCCAGCAGGCCGACGCCGCCGCGGTTGTACAGCTCGGCGACCGTCGCCGCCATCGCGCGCTGGCTGGGGCGGTCCTCGTAGCGCTGATGGTGCGCCGCAATCGGACCCGCGGGCCCGAGATCGCTCGCAATGCCTTCCGGCGAGAGGCGAGCCGCCGCACGCCGTCGCGGAATCTCCACCACCACGTACAGCGCGCTCGCCTCGTTATCCGTGATTGCGAAGCCGATGCCGCCGTCGTGCAGTCGCAACGCGACGTCGAGATCCGCCTCGGACGGCTCGAGCGCGCCGCCCGGATGGTTGTGCAGCAGCAGTTCCCCGCGCTGCGCGCACCCGGGAAGCGCGAGGACGCTGCGCGCATCGCCGCGAGCGACCACGCGCGCCGTCCGCACAACCCCCTCGTCGTCAACCGTGCAGACGAAGCACACTTCACGTCCCCCCGCCAACCGGATGGCGGCACGAACCGCGGCCGCGGCCGCCGGCGCCAGTCGGGCCCCGGTCGAGGCACTCGGAGGTGACGCAGTCATGTCTTGAGCGGCTTCTTCTTGGCGGCGGGGAAGAGCACGTTGTTCAGGATCAAACGATAACCGGGCGAATTCGGCACGAGCGAGAGGTCCGTCGGCGGATTCCCGATCGCGTGCCGCGGGTCTTCCGGATCGTGTCCCCCAAGGAAGGTCCACGAGCCCTTCCCATAATCACCGTGGACATACTTCACCCAGGGAGCTCCGTCCTCGAACGCCAGCACGGTCGCACCCGGCTTGAGCGTTCGCTTCATGAAGCTCGTGGTCACGCCATAAAAGTCGGGAATGACGGCGCGATGGTTCTGCACCAGCATCGAGGCGACCGGGTCGAATTTCGCCGAAAAGGCAAACAGCGTGAACACGCCCAGCGGCTGGCGTCGGGACGCGACGTTCACCTGGTGCCCGTCGATGTCGCTCATCGCACTCACGAAAGGCGAGTGTTCCAGGTAAGCGTCGCGGAAGGCGAGCGACGTTCCCCACTGCATTCGCGCGTCCGCGGAAGGATCCACGGGCGTGCCGTCGGCGAAGGCACCCGCGATGTCCACCCCCGCTCCCGCAATTGCCAGCTCCAGCGTCTCCGTTGCGCCGCACATCGCGAAAAGGAAACCGCCGCGCTGCACGAATTGCCGAATGCGCTCCGACACGCCCTTCTTGAGCGCCGGGATGTTGGCGAATCCCCTGCGGCGTGCCATGGCGAGATTCTGCGCTTCCTGCGCGATGAACCACGGTGCCGACCGGAATGATAGATGAAACTTCGACAGCTGGCCGGTGAAGTCTTCATGGTGCAGGTGCAGCCAATCGTATTTGGTCAGCGCATCACCGAGCACCTCGTCGTCCCACACGGTCGTATAACTGATCCCGGCATAGCGCAACGCCAGTGTCACGGCATCGTCCCACGGCGGCGCGTCCGGCGGCGTGTAGATGGCAATGGTCGGCGCTTTCTCGAGGACAACCGATTCCATGTTGCCCCCGGCCATCTCACCGCGCACGGAGGCGAGCGTTGCGTCATCCAGGGGCTCCAGCGACACGCCGTCGAGGGCCGCCCGGCGTCGAACGAGCTCCGCGTCAGGCAGAAGGAACGCGCCACCGCGATAGTTCAGCAGCCATTCTCCCTTGAGGCCGTCGCGCAACGCACCGTACGTCAGGCCGTACGCCTTGAGATGGTTCGTCTGTCGGTCGTCCATGGGGACGAGCAGGTGCTGCGCCGGGAGTGCGCGCACGGCAGCGCTCAGTAGCGCAAGGCAGCCGCCCGCCGCCGCGAGCAGTCGCATGGCCCAACGAACCGCTGAGTGCCGCGCGAGCGACCGCCTCATGGCGTGGGGGTCGCGCCGCGCATGCGCTCCAGCTCCATTCGCGCCTGCGGCACGAGGGCGGAGCGCGGATACGTGAGAATCAGATTCTCGAGCACCGCTGTGGCCCCCGGGAAATCACCGCGGCGTTTGAGTGCACGCCCCCATTCCAGATGCGCTTCGGACCCCTCAGGCGACTGCGTGTACTCGTTCGCGATCCGCTGCCAGAGCGCGAGCGCGACCTCCGGTCGCGCGGTGCCGATGCGAGCGCTCATTGCCAGCAACAGCGGCGCCGCGTCCGGTATGTCATCCGCCGCCTGCGCGAACAGCCCGGCCGAGCGTGCGCTGTCCCGCTGCGTGAGCGCGAGAAACGCGCGCCCCAGCACGCGCCCACTGTCGGCGCGGGTGCGGGCGAGCACCGATTGCGCGAGAACGACGTCGGCGGACGGGCGCTCCGCACGGCGCAAGGCGACCCGCGCGGCGCGCAGGTCGCCGTCGAACAATGCAATCCAGCCTTCC
>JANNOC010000311.1:0-7677 GCA_031398865.1 Gemmatimonadota bacterium
CGTCAATATCCAGGAGCTGGACCCCGAGGATGACTCCGTCGGACTCGGCGGTCTGCCCAACGCGGACGGCGTCGTACAGCTGGATGCGTCGTGCATGCACGGCCCAACGCGCCGCGCCGGCGCGGTTGCCGCGCTCGAGGACATCGCGACGCCGTCGCTCGTCGCCAAGGCGGTGATGGATTATACGGACCACATCCTGCTGGTCGGCGCGGGAGCCAAACGATTCGCGCTGCAGATGGGATTTCGGGAGCAGAATCTGCTCACCGACGCGTCGCGCAAGGCATGGCTACGCTGGAGGGGGCGTCAGAACAAGGACGACAACTGGCTCGACCCCGACGACGACTTCGCGATCAAGTTCACGACCGGCACGATCAACATGAATGCCGTCACCGCCACCGGCGATCTCGCATCCGTCACGACGACCAGCGGACTGTCGTGGAAGATCCCGGGACGCGTCGGGGATTCACCGATCGTGGGGGCCGGTCAGTACTGCGACAACACGGTAGGCGCGGCCGGCTCCACGGGGCGCGGCGAAGCCAATATCAAGGCGTGCGGCGCCTTTCTCATCGTGGAGTTCATGCGCCAGGGAGTCGCCCCCGAGGCCGCGTGCCTGCGCACGGTGGAGCGTGTGGTCGCGATGACGGAGAAGCGGCTCCTCGACAGTCGCGGGCGGCCGCGCTTCGATCTCAACTTCTATGCGCTCGCGAAGGACGGCCGCTTCGGCGGCGCAACTCTGTACAGCGGCGGACGCTTCGCCGTGGCCGATGACAAGGGCGCACGAATCCAGGACAGCGCCTTTATGTATCGGCGGTAGGGCGGGGAACGGGAACGCTCTTCCCCCGCCCCCGCAGCGATCCAACCCTACGCGAACGTCGGATCCCCCATCTCCACCGTGCGCCGGCGCTCCCGGGCTTCGTCAATCTCCGTGGCGGTCGGACCCTCGGGCGGCGTCTCGGCCTTGGTGACCGACGCGAGCGTAAAGGTGGAGACGAGCTGCGAGAGGCGCGCCGCGGCGCTCGACAATGATGTGGCGGCGGCGGCGATGTCGTGTGTGCTGGCGCTCTGCTGTTCGCTGGACGCCGCGACTTCCTGCATCGCCGCCGCGAATGACTCGGTACCGCGCGCGAGTTCGTCGAGCCGAGTCGTCATGTCCTTGACGAGCGCGTTGGATCGGTTCGCGGCTGTCTCGATGGAGGCTACCCAACCCTCGGCGTCGGCAACCGCCTCCTCCACCTGCGCAAAGGATTCGAGTCCCTGCACAGTGGCCTTCATCACTGTGCCAACGGTTCCGACGGCCCGTCCGCTGGACGCGCGTGAGTCGGCGACGCGCTCGAGCACGGCGCGCACAGTCGCCTCGGTCCGGCCCGCCGCTTCACTCGCGCCAGCGGCAAGACGCCGGACCTCGCCCGCGACGACCGCGAACCCCTGCCCCTGCTCGCCTGCCCGCGCCGCTTCCATTGCCGCATTGAGGGCGAGCAGCTTGGACTGGCGGGCCATCTTCTGTACGAATGTCACGAAGGCGCGAACCTCTTCGGACGCGTCCGCGAGCGCCCCGATGGTCGCGGCATTCGTGTTCACTTCCGCTTCGAGTGCAGCCAGCGCCTTGGCGCTGTCCTCGAAGCGCGTCCGATTCTCGCGCGCGAGCTCGCGCAGACGCTTGTTGCGGTCCACCCCTTCGAGCCCGCCCTCGGTCAGCACGTTGGCGACTTCCACCAGACGCGCGGCGTCGCTCGCCATGTCCTGGATGGTCTGCGCCATTTCGGTGGACTGCCGGCTGAGTTCCCCCGACGTCCCCGCCATCTGCTCGGCGGCCGCGGCCATGTGATCGGTGCCTGCCGTGATATCGGTCGCGAGCGCGGCGGTTTCCTGAGACGCCGAGTGCATCGCGCCGACCACGCGGCTGAGCTCCGCGACCATTCGATCGATGGCGGCCGCGAGTCGTCGCAACTCGCCGGTCGAGAGATCCTGAGCCGTTCTCGCGTTCAGATTGCCGCCGGCGACGGCCTCAGCGACTTCCGCGAGCATCGCCGCGGGGCGCGACACGCGCGGCGTGACCACGAAGAGCAGAAAGACCGACAGAGCGAGCACCGCGATGCCGATGACGAGCGTCGTGAGCACGAGGATGTCGCGTGGCGACGCGATGCGAACGAGCGTCGAACGCCCGAACCACCCCGCGGCGCTGATGATCACGAGCGCAACAAAACCGGCGCGCACGGCGAAGCGCTGGTGTCCAAAGTTGCTGAAGCTGCCGGTGGCGGCGGCGTCCCCGTCGCTGACGGGAGAGAAGGGGCCGGTCATCGGACGATGTGCATCAAGAATGCATGCGCCTCGCGATGCAGCTGTCGTTGGCTGCTTGTGTGCCTATCGCGTCCCGCTAGATTCCGTAATCATAACACCCTGGAAGGCGTCCGCACCGGTGGGCGCCTCCCCTCGGCGCCGGCGCGCCCCCGCATCCTGTCATGACCGCATCCATTCCTCGCTCCATGGCCGACGAGATCCCGGTCTACGATCCGGCAGCCGTCGAGCAGAAGTGGCGCACGCGCTGGCACGAGCGCGGGACCAATTCCGTGGATCTCGCGGGCCCGCGGCCGTACTACGCGCTCATGATGTTCCCGTACCCGTCGGCGGAAGGACTGCACGTCGGCAATCTGTTCGCATTCACGGGGAACGACATCTTCGCCCGCTTTCAGCGGATGCAGGGTCACACCGTGTTCGAGCCGCTCGGCTACGATGCGTTCGGTATCCACTCGGAGAACTACGCGCTCAAGATGGGCGTGCATCCGACGGAGCTGATTCCCCGCAACATCGCGAACTTCCGTCGGCAGCTCGAGCGCGGCGGCCTGATGGTGGACTGGCGGCACTCGGTGGATACCACGGACCCGGCGTACTACAAGTGGACGCAGTGGGTTTTCCTGCAGCTGCTCCGCCGTGGGTTGGCGTACAAGAAGAAGGCGGCGGTCAACTGGTGTCCAACCGACAAGACGGTGCTCGCCAATGAGCAGGTCATTGCCGGCGCGTGCGAACGCTGCGGCACGCCCGTGGAGCAGCGCACGCTGGAGCAGTGGTTCTTCCGCATCAGCGAGTACGCGCCGCGGCTGCTGGAGAATCTCTCGTGGATCGATTGGTCGGAGACGACGAAGGCGGCGCAGCGAAACTGGATCGGCCGCTCCGAGGGTGCGGAGATTGTCTTCCTCGCGCCGTTAGGTGGAGACCGCCCCCCGGATCCGAACGAGAATGCCGCCGTGCTGGACAGCGCGGAGATCCGGGTCTTCACGACGCGCCCCGATACGATCTTCGGCGCGACGTATCTCGTCCTCGCGCCGGAGCACCCTCTCGTTCCCGCGATCACCACGACCGGGCAGCGTCCGGCGGTCAGCGCGTATCGTGCACGCAGTACCAAGCAGGATCTCGTGACGCGCAGGGTGAGCCGCGAGAAGACCGGTGTGTTCACGGGCGCCTACGCGCTCAATCCAGCCAGCAACACCCTGATTCCCATCTGGATCGCGGATTACGTGCTGATGGAGTACGGCACCGGCGCGATCATGGCGGTGCCGGGACATGACGAGCGCGACTTCGAGTTCGCGACAGCGTTCGGGCTCCCCATCGTGCGGGTGGTGGCCGGGGACGGCGAGGAGGCGCACAGCCCGCTCGCCGTTCCGTTCACCGACAACGAGAATGGCCGGCTCGTGAGTTCCGGCGAGTTCGATGGCCTGTCGGTGCGGGACGGGTCGCAACGCATCGTCGCGAAGCTCGCGGCTCGCGGTGCCGCGACCGTCGTGGTGAACTACCGGCTGTACGACTGGTGCATCTCGCGCCAGCGCTATTGGGGCCCGCCCATTCCCGTCGTGTACTGCGACCTGTGCGGCATGGTGGCCGTACCGGAAGCGGATCTGCCTGTACGGCTGCCCTATCTGGAGAACTTCAAGCCTGACGATTCGGGAGTGTCACCGCTCGCGCGCGACGAATCGTGGTACATCGCGCCGTGCCCGGAATGCGGGAAGCCCGCTCGTCGCGAAACCGATGTGTCGGACACCTTTCTCGACAGCGCGTGGTACTTCCTGCGCTATCCGAGTACGGACCGCGATGACGTCGCCTTCGACCCGGCGCTCACGAAGACGTGGCTGCCCGTGGACTCGTACATCGGCGGGAACGAGCACGCGGTGCTGCACCTGCTGTACTCGCGTTTCATCACCATGGTGCTGCATGACGCCGGGATGCTGGACTTCGAGGAACCCTTCCAGCGCTTCCGTGCCCACGGGCATATCATCCGCGACGGCGCGAAGATGTCGAAGACGCACGGCAATGTCGTGAACCCGGATGTGTACATGGATCAGTGGGGCGCCGATACGCTGCGCGCCTACCTGATGTTCCTCGGGCCGTATCAGGAGGGCGGTGACTTCCGCGACCAATCCATCTCGGGCGTCCGCCGCTTCCTCGACCGGGTGTGGAGCTCCGTGGCGCAGATGCGCGACGACGGTGAGCCGCAGGAAGAGGTGACCCGAAAGCTGCAGCAGACGATCCGGAAGGTGGGGGAGGACATCCCGCGGCTGTCCTTCAACACCGCTATCGCTGCGATGATGGAGTACGTGAATGTGCTGCGCCGCGGCGAGCGTACCCCGCAGCGCGCCGAGGTCGAGCCGCTCGTCCAGTTGATCGCGCCTTTTGCGCCGCACGTGGCCGAAGAACTGTGGGAGCGCATGGGGCACGTGGCGAGCGTGTTCGATTCATCGTGGCCGGCATTCGACGCGCGCCTGGCCGCTGAAGACACGATGGATCTCCCAGTACAGGTGCGGGGAAAGACGCGCGGCACCGTGCGCGTGCCCCGCGATATTGCACAGGCGGACGCCTACGCTGCGGCGATGGCGACTCCGGCGATCGCGAAGTTCGTCACCGGCGAACCGACCAAGATTGTGTTTGTCCCTGGGCGGCTGCTCAACATCGTGTTGTGACGGGAGCAGGGAAAACGGGGAACGGGGTTACCTTGTCCGCTCCCCGCTCCCCGCTTCACCCCCCGAATGGCGGCTGTCCCGCGCGAAGCCGACCGTCGATGAGTGAACGCAGCCGCCGGTGCTCCCCCTTGACCTTCTCGTAGGTCTCGACCGTCACGCGCACCTGTTCGCGCAGATCGTCAGGAAGATCCTCGTACGCGCTGAGCTGCGCCAGGCGCGCCTCGGCCTTGCCCCAGAGCAAAAACTCCACGCGCTCTCGCAGTTCGTCCGATACCAGGGACATCAGCGCGAAGAGCTCGTCCGCCGGGCGCGCGCCGACGCCGTCGGCATCGCCGTCCGCCAGCGAACTGACCGCCTCGTTCAGCTCGCGATTGAATGCGGCGATGTGCGCGGTCGCCGCCTCGCGCGTCATCCAGAGCGAGTACGCGGCGATGAGTTCGTCATCGGTGAACGGAATGTCCTCGCGTACGTCTCGTGTCATGCGTCCATGCGCTGAAGAGCTACAGGACCCTGCCGATCCACTCACCGACGAAGTACCCCACAAACGCCACGCCCAGGCCCACGACGAACATATCCATTCCCGACCGAAACACGCTGCGGCCCGTGAACACCGAGCGTGCCGCGCCGACCAGGAAGTGCGACAGCATCGCCAGTGAGAAAGACAGCAGCATCGCCGTCCGTCCACTCGTTAGGAAAAACGGTGCCACGGGAATCACCGCACCAAACGCCGTGGCGAGGCCGGTGACCCACCCCTCGCGCAGCGGCGACATGGTCGGCTCGCCGATCTTGAGCTCCTCCTGGACCTGCTCCTGAAGCATGCGCTGGGGGTCGGCCATGACCTGCGTGGCGAGCGTCTCCGCGCTCGTGCGCTCCATGCCCTTCGCCTCGTAAATCAGCGCCAGCTCGTCACGCTCGACCTCCGGCATGAGCGCGATCTCGTCGCGCTCCATCGCGATCTCGTGCGCGTACACTTCCTGTTCACTCTTCGCCGCGAGATAACCGCTTGACCCCATGGAGAGCGCGTCGGCGAAAAGACCGGCGACGCCCGCGACAATCACCGCGCCGTGCTGCTGCGTCGCCGTCGCCCCGATGACGCCGGCGACGAGGCCAAAGTTCGCCGTGAGACCGTCGTTGAACCCGTACACGATATTCCGCAGGAGACCGCCTGACGAGGCGCGGTGCCACGGCTCGTCGCTGCGCCCGGCGATGCCCGCGAGAGTTGTCGCATGTTCGGCGCTCTCGCGCGCGAGTACGAGCGCTTCGCCCCCACCCGGGCGTCCCGTCGGCGTGGCCCGGTGCATGGCGAGATATCCCTTGACCTCTCGCCCCTCTTCGGCGAGCAGCAGGGGCAGGAGGAAGCCGGGTCCGAAGCGCCGTCCGAGCATTGCCAGTGCCCGCGCGCGTAGCGACGGCGCGAAACGCGGAACCGCTCCGCGATGCTCGCCGATCAATCTCGCCCAGATCTCGACATGGCGGTCCTCGACGCCCGCGAGGCGCGCGTAGATGTCGCTCTTCTCTGGCTCGGGCTCCAGACCGGCCAGCACCCGGTACAGGTGCGCGGCGTCCGCTTCGTCCTGCCAGTGATGCACCCACGTTTCGACGTCGGCTGCCGGTACGTGTTCGGGGGGAGGGGCCGTCGTGGTCATGCGGGAATATCGCGCTCAGGGGAGCAACTGGCTATCGCCGCGCCCCCACGGCAACCCTTTTCCAGGACGCGGATGTCACACGGAAGACCATCACCGCACCCGAGGATGCCATCCATGATGCAGAGAACATTGTTCGCCGCCGCAATCCTGGCGGCACTCGTAGCAGATACCGCCGCCGCGCAAACCCCCGCTCCGCGTCCCCGCACGCGGGTGTTCGAGGTCCAATCCGACGATGATAACGCCGATCGTGCGTTCCTTGGCGTCGGGACAAGCTCGTCCGGCATTCGCGACACGCTTGGGCTACTGATCACGAGTGTCACGCCGGGAAGTCCCGCGGATAAGGCCGGCCTCGAGGAAGGCAACCGCATCGCGGCAATCAACAGCGTGAACCTGCGTCTGTCCGCGGCGGACGCAGGCGAGCAGGACATGAGCGGCCTCACTGCGCGCCGCCTGACACGCGAGATGGGAAAGCTCAAGCCCGGTGCTGACGCCGAGCTACGTGTGTATCAGAACGGGCAGTTCCGCAATCTGAAGGTGAAAACGGTCGCGGCATCGGACGTGGAAGGAATGTCGCGTCGCCGGAGTGAAGGGGACCGGATGGATAACCTCCGGGAGTCTTTCGAGTCCATGAGAGGAACGCGTTCGGAGCGCGCCGAGGCGCAACGCAAGGAGCGAGAGGACCGTGGTGTCCTCGGGCTGTCGCTCAATCCGACGGGCGGCAGGCGGGACACGCTTGGCGTCCTGATCGTGCAGGTTGCTGAGAAGGGACCGGCTGAAAAGGCGGGGATCGTGGAAGGCGATCGGGTAGCGGCCATCAACGGCGTGGACCTGCGTGTCGCGGCGGCAGACGCCGGCGACGGCATGGTGTCGCACGCCAAGTCGAATCGCTTCACTCGGGAAATGCGCGGTGTGAAGCCCGGGCAGAGCGTTGAGCTGCGGCTCTACAGCGGCGGCCAGAGCCGCACCGTGCGCGTCACCGCGGCAAAGCGATCCGACGTGTACGAAGAGCAGCAAGGGATGCGCTTCTTCTTCGGCGACGGCGAGGGGATGTTTCCCGCGCTGGCTCCGATGCCCCCAATGCC
>JANNOC010000367.1:0-14226 GCA_031398865.1 Gemmatimonadota bacterium
CGTTCGATGTCGAGCGTGCCGCTGCCACCATTCTGAGCGACTGCGGTCAGGACCGTTCCCGGATCGACTGTTCGTAGCTCTCCTGCTCCATCCAGGCCGCGGCTCAGGAGGTCCACCAAACCCTCTCCGAGAAAAGAGAAGTCCTCGCCTCCACGCACAGCGAAGGGAAGAACGGCGACACGGGCAGCTGACACGGCGGCCGCAGGCTTGGAGAACTTGATCACTGCAGGGACGGCCATCACCACCAGTGCAAGCGTGGCGAGCGCGGCCGCCGCTGTACGCCAGCGCGGTGTGGACCGCGCTGGCCGAGTCGTATCGGAAAGCGCTCCGGCCATTCGGCCTGCGGTGGTGAAGCGGTCCGCCGGCGTCCTTGCCAGAGCCTTTTCTATAGCCCGTTGCACGTGCTCCGGAACCTCTCGTACGGCGCGCAACGATGGCACCGGATCGGTCAGTCGCCGGGCGCAAATTGCCTGTGCCGTGGGACCGGTGAATGGAGGCTCTCCCGCTAACATTTCGTATAGCACGCAGCCCAGGCTGTAGACGTCGCTCCGGCCGTCAATGGTGGGGTCGCCCGCAACCTGTTCCGGGCTCATGTAGGTTGGCGTGCCCACGAGAATGCCGGTTTCCGTCAGTTTGTCTCCGGCGGCTGCGTTGATCGCGCGCGCGATGCCGAAGTCCGCAACGACGGCGTGTCCGGACTTCAGCAGGATATTCTCCGGCTTCACATCTCGATGTACTACACCGATACTGTGGGCGTAGGCCAGCGCGTCGGCCACATCGCGAGTGATCTTCAGAGCCTCGTCGAGAGGGAGCTGTCTCTCGCGGCTGAGCCTGTCGCGGAGCGACTCTCCGTCGACGAACGGCATGACGTAATACAGGAAACCGGCGGCTTCTCCGGAGTCGTAGAGCGGCAGTATGTGCGGATGGCTGAGCTTCGCCGCGATCTCTATTTCGCGAACAAAGCGTTCGGCGCCGATGGCGGCCGCCAGTGCGGGACGCAATACCTTGATCGCGACGGGGCGGTCGTGCTTCAGATCCTGCGCCAGAAAGACCCAAGCCATACCGCCATGACCGATCTGACGGTCGACGGCGTAGCGACCCGCGAGGATCGTGGAGCGAAAAATCTCGAGCGGATCGCTCACTGGAGGCGATCTCCTGTGGTAAGAAAGTCAGCTGGCCAGTTCGTGGCTTCCTGCCGCGTCAAATAAGATGAGCGGATTCACTTTCTCGACCGGGACGTCACTGCCGTTCGCGATGATCACTCCCGTGTTTAGGCGACCGCCAGGCGTACGCGCCGAGCAGCCGGCGCGTGCTGAGCTGCTTGCCGGCCGAAGTACAGGTCCGACGTTTGATGGCCCGGCTGCATCGATGGAATCACGGCGACCATTGCGAAGCGCGGAATGTCGTCGCGATGGAGGATCTGCGCAAGCTCGACCCCGGAAGCGGTGGTCCGTTGGCCGGCACCGCCCTCTCCCACGCGGCCATTGACAGATTCAGGCAATTGCTGAAGGGTCTTTGCGCTGGCGGCGACGGCCAGCCAAAAGGTTTGACTCCCTTCGGTGCGCTTACGAAGCCGCTTCCATAACGCCCTCGTCGGCTGCAGATCGGGTGAGATAGCAGGCTTGCCGCATCCGACCGGCGACCTGGTGCCTGTCTTGACATATGTCATTCTGCCCAGGGCGTTCTAGTGACGCAGCAGCGGTCTTGTATCTGGTTCCCCGCGCAGTTTTCGACATTCTGATCAGGGCGCCAGTTCGATGCTCCCTACATCATAGAGCCGCCGCGAGCGGCCTATACCTTCGTGCGCCTGTCGGCTGCAGCGCTTCGTTAGCAGGCGCTGGAATCGAGAGCTTCATTGGCGAGCTCGTCGGCGCGCGCAATATCTGGATCAGTGCGCGGCACGTGCGCGAACACAACGCTGCCGAACTCACCTACTAGTTTCTGCGCACGTTCCCACCAAGGCTTTAGCGGTTCGCTCTTCACCCGGTACTCGTTCCGCATCTGCTTAATCATTAACTCACTGTCCGAATGGCATTGAACTGTAGCAGACGTGAAAGACCGCGCTGCTTCGAGTCCGGCAACCAATGCACGATATTCCGCCTCGTTATTACTGGCGCGGCCAATCGGCTCAGCATGCTCCTTTAGAACCGCGCGATCAAGCGAGAGAATGCGATAGCATAAGGCGGCCTCCCCAGGATTATCCCGACTGGCCCCATCGGTATAAAGAAGAATCGCGTCGCGCAGTGTCAGAGACGGTGAAGATGTCGGCTGCAGCGCCTCGTTAGGGCTCGGCGCGCCGAAGCCATGTATCGGGATGCCGGCGCCCATGGAGAACACCGATGACGCTGATTACGGAAGGATAGAGCTTGTAGTAAATCGCGTATGTAAAGCCCCGAACTAACACTCGGCGCAAGCGGCCGCGGATCACGGGGAATGCTTCGGGCGTCGCCTCAACTTTTCGGAGTGCCTCGCCCACCGCCTCGAGAAACTGGTCCGCCACCCTGGCCGATCGCTCGTGATACCAACCGTAGGATGCCTCGAGCTCTGCTCGCGCCTGCCTCCGGACAAGCAGCCGGCGCACTAGCGACGCTTGTCGCGAAGCTGATTCCTGATTTCGGGCCAGGGGTCGCCCGCCGATGGATCGGCGTCTGCCTCCGCCTCTCGCTTATCCAGTTCAGCCGCAAGCGCATCGGACATCGGCGCGGCCGCAGCGGGGTCAAGACTATCCCACAGCCGGCCCATGAGCTCGATCCGCTCTTCAGCCGTGAGCTGATCAACAGGAATGGAGAAAGGAGCCATGACGACAGTCTCGCAGATTTACAGGGGTCGCGCAACTCCGACAGCTATTCGTAGCCCTAACTTCAAATTAGACGGCCGACATATGCTACGGAGACGGAGAAAAGAGCGCAACAAGAGCGCTGTAATTGTGAATCTCCGGCGTCCGCTTCGTCCACGTAACTTCGTGCCACCACCAACTTTGGCCGCTCGCCGTTCGCTCGCAGGGCGGGATTAGACTGCGAAGGGCGCGCTTGCTATTTCCGTGATGCTCTCGCGGAGGACCGCAGGGTCCAGGCGGCCTCCATCACAGCTGGTCCGCCGGGCTCCGTACACCCAGTCCGCCGCGATTCAGCACGTGGGTGTAGATCATGGTTGTGCGCACGTCGGTGTGGCCGAGAAGCTCCTGAATGGTTCGAATATCCGCGCCCCCCTCAAGTAGGTGCGTCGCGAACGAGTGCCGCAGTGAGTGGCAGGTTGCGCGCTTGGTAATCCCGCTCGCGCGGACCGCGGTCAGGAACGCGCGCTGAATGACGGTCTCGTGCAAATGGTGCCGGCGACGGATCCCGGTGTCCGACTCAACGTACGGACGCGACGCAGGAAATACCCACTGCCAGGCCAGTTCGCGGTCCGCGTTCGGGAGTTTGCGGCCGAGCGCGTTCGGCAGGGCCGCGCCGCGCAAACCGCAGGCAAGATCGCGGCGCAACTGCGCCGAGACGCGGTCGAGTTGCGACCGCAGGACGGGAACGGCCGTGGCGGGAAGGGGGACACGACGGTCCTTGTCGCCTTTCCCGCTTCGGACGGTGATCTCGAACCGATCGAGATCGACGTCCTTCACACGCAGCGTCACACACTCGAGCACGCTTAAGCCGCCGCCGTACATCAGGACTGCACACAGCCGCGGCACCGCGCGCATTCTACCGAGGATCGCGCGGATCTCGGCGGCCGTCAGCACGACAGGCAACGCCTCGGCGCCTTCGCGCGCGTCACGCCGCCGACTAGTCCGAGAGGTTGCCCCAAGACGTGGGTGTACAGGAACAGGATCGCATGGAGTGCCTGGTTCTGCGTCGACGCAGCGACGTGCTGATCCGACGCGAGGTGCGTGAGAAAAGCGGCCACTTCCGTCTCGCCCATCAGGCTGGGATGACGCCGGTCGTGGTAGAGGACGAATCGGCGCACCCAGTCGCAGTACGCCTGCTCTGTCCGGGGACTGTAGCGACGCGTACGCAAACGATGGCGCATTCGCTCCAGCAGGCGAAACCGGCGGCTGGGCGTAGCGCTCCTCGAGAGATGCGCGGCTGGGATTCTGGGCGCTGGGGGCACGGTCATCCGGTAACGCTCGGCGAACCGTGACATGCGACACCACCGCCGTGTCTCGCGCGCAAGCGGAACTACCACGGCAGCCGCGCAACCACAGGTGTGGGTCACTTCGCCGCCTATCAGCGGCCGCCAGCCACCGGCAACAACCGAGTCCACACCTCCGGATCCTCGAGCCCCAGCCGCCAGAAGGCGAACTTCGTGACCCCCGCTGCCCGTGCGTCGCTCACGAGCGCGGCCAGCAGCTCCGCGTCGCTGATCCACAGCTCCCACGGCTCCGCCCCATCGTGCCGCGCGCGCAGTGTCTGCGAGGAGGGATCCCTGCGCAGAGACACTCCCGCACTCGCCGCGAGACGCCGGGCGTCATCGAAACCAATCACGTCGGCGACACCGCCGCGGCGCCAATGATACCCGTGCAACGGCAGCGACGCGACGATTCTTCCGGGTCCGACCTCGGCGATGCGCATCGCGAGTTGCTGCCGTGCCCAGTCAGGCGAGGCGACCGGACCAGGCGCCGATGACGACCAGTGCTGGTCATACAGCATAACGAGGATGAGATCGGCGGCGCTCGCCAGCAATCGCGCGGAATACGCCGCGGTGTCCGCGGCCGGCACGGCGGCGACGATCGGACCAGCGCCGCGCGCGCGCGCCGAATCGGCAATGGTGCGGACCACGTGCACGAGTGCATTGCGATCGGTCACCGCGTGCCCCTCGAAGTCCACGATCAACCCGCGATGCCCGCCGCGCGCGGCGAGCGCCGCGATCTCACCCGCCACGCGCGCGAGCAACTCGGGATTCACTGCGAGAGATCGGATGACGGCGGGATGAAAACGCTCCCCACTCCACGACGTGACGATCGCCATACGCCGTGCAGCGACAGCGGGTGACACACTGTCGGCAAAGAGCACGCGAGGCATCCCCGTCAGGGTATCGAGCCCAATCCAACCCGAAATGACGGCGTCGAGCTGCGTCCCATGCGCCGCGACGCTGGCCGAGCTCCGCGCGTCCCATGGCGCGGTGAAGCCCCAGAATTCCGCGGTTGGGCGTCGCCGCCCTGGCAGCGCCGAGCAGGCAGCGGCGGCGAGCAAGAACAATGAGATGGCAGCGCGCAATGTCTGCATGGAACCTGCTCGGGTGGAAGAAGCGGGCCATACGCAGACGCGCGGCGCACGCAGCGATATCTTGTACAGTCGTCACGGGCCTTGGCCCGCGGCCGCCGAAAGCGAACCGCCAATCGCCAAGCCAACAGCCAACAATCGCCCCCTGGTGTCCAGACACCCCTTCCTGCTTGCGCTCATCGTCCTGCTCGCATGCGCCTGCTCCCGGCGCGATGCCGCGCGCGCGACCGAGGACGGGCACGCAAGCGATGGCGCACCGGTGCTTGCGCTGGAGCGCTTCGACACGGCGTATCGGGCCGTGCAGCTCGCGAGCAGCGGGAGCATCCGCGGCAGAGTGGAAGTGATCGGCACGTTGCCGAGTGATACGATAGTCCACCCGATCAGCGACCACGCGGTGTGCGGGGAATCGTTTCTGAACTCCACACTGGACGGCGACGGTGTGCGCCTCGCAGGCGCGGTCGTGTGGCTGACGGGTGTGCGCGCTGGAAAGCCTTTGCCACTCACACGGCTCTTCCTGCTCACGCACACGCACTGTCTGCTCTCACCGCGCACGCAGGCCGCGCTGGTGGGCGGCACACTCAATCTGCGTAACGACGACCCGCTCGGACATCGCGCCCGCTTTCTTCGCTACCAGAATCCCGAGCCGCTCAAGCTCGTGAGCCACACGGGCGACGGGCAGGTGGTGCCGGTCGAGGACGTACTCACTCAACCCGGACTCCTGGAAGTGCGCTGCGATTTGCATCCGTGGACGCGCGCGTGGATCGCGGTGTTCGACCACCCCTACTTCATGGTGACCGAACGCAACGGCGCATTCTCGCTCGACTCCGTCCCCCCGGGCCGCTATCGCGTCGCCGCGTGGCACGAGCGCTTCGGCAGCACCGAGGACAGCGTCACCGTACCGACGAATGGAAAAGCGGAATTGACGCTAACGTTCAAGCCCTAGCGAGCGCTATCGGCTATCGGCCAGGGGCGATTCTCGAACATCGCCGCCGACAATCGACAACGGTCCGCCGGCAACCGCTTCTCGAAACTGCCCGCGATACAACCGCGCGTACAATCCGTCCGTGCTCAGCAGCTCCGCGTGCCGCCCCTCCTCGACGATTCGCCCATGATCGAGCACCACCACGCGGTCGGCGCGCCTCACAGTGCTGAGACGGTGCGCGATGATGAGTGTCGTCCGTCCCCGCAGCAGCTCTTCCATCGCGTCCTCGACCAGCCGCTCGCTGTGGCTGTCGAGACTGGACGTCGCCTCATCCAGAATCACGATAGCGGGATCCTTGAGAAAGACGCGCGCGATCGCGAGCCGCTGCCGTTGCCCCCCCGAGAGCTTCACGCCGCGTTCGCCGACACGCGTGTCCAACCGGTCGGGCAACCGCTCGATGAACTCCATCGCGTGCGCGGCACGCGCCGCGGCCAGCACCTCGGCGTCGCTCGCGTCAGGACGCGAATACGCAATGTTCTCGCGCACGCTCCCGCTGAACAACGCGGGCTCCTGCGGTACGATCCCGATGGCGCCGCGCAGCTGCTTCAGTGCGAGCGAGCGCACGTCATGGCCGTCGAGCAGAATGCGCCCGTCGCCAACGTCCCAGAAACGCGGAATTAGCGACGCGATCGTCGTCTTGCCAGCGCCGGATGGGCCGACGAGCGCAACGACTTCGCCCGGCGCCATGTGCAGCGTCACGTCGTGCAGCACGTGCGGTAGCTCTGGCGCATAGCGAAAACCGACATGCTCGAGCCGCAGCTCGCCGCGCACCGGACACTCCAATGCCACCGGCGCCGCGGGGTCCTCGACCGTGGCCGGTGTCTCCAGCAACTCGAAGACGCGCCGCGCGGCGCCGACGGCCTCCTGGTAACTCCCGAACAGCGAGGCGAGCGCGCCCACGGCCGCGGCCACGGTGATCGCGTACAGGAGGAACGAAACCAGCTGTCCCGGCGTCAGTGTGCCTTCGAGCACGAGCCGCCCACCCTGCCAGAGCACGGCGACCACGCCGCTGAAGGCGATGAATCCCACAACGCCGAAGAAGAGCGCGCGCAGCCACGCGCGCCGCAATGCCGCGTCAATGACGTCGGCCAGATGCGCGCCATAGCGCCGCGTCTCCTCTGCCTCGCGCGTGAAGCTCTGCACCGTGCGAATCTGCGAGAACGCTTCATCCGCGCTCCCCATCGCTTCCGCGACGCGGTCCTGCACGCCGGTGCTCGCCCTCCGCAGTGCGCGACCAAAGACAATCGCGGCGCTTACGATTAGCGGCACCACAACCAGCGTCGTTGCCGTCAGGCGCGGGTGCGTCAGCGTCAGCAGAACAATGCCGCCCACCAGAAACAGTCCCTGGCGGCACAGCTCGGAGACGTACGAGCCGAGCAGCGCCTGCATGGTCGCCAGATCCGCGGACAGCCGGCTGGTCAGCTCACCCGTGCGTCGCTCGGTGAAGAAGGCCGGTGACAGATGCACCAGGTGCGCGAAGAGATCCTCGCGCAGCTTGGCGATCACCCGCTCCATCGTCGCGGTGAGCAGATACACCTGCGAGAAGTTCATCAGCCCCTGCAGCGCGAACATCCCGATCAGGATCAGCGCGATGCGGTCCAGTCCGGCCGCGCTGCGCTTGAGAAACGCCGCGTCGAGTAGATGACGGACGGCCTGGGGGAAAACGAGGCCGACCGACGCCGCGACGAGCAGGCACACCGCCGCCAGCACCAGCCGGCCGGCGTACGGTCGCACGCGCGGCAGCAGATGCCGCAGTGGCCGCGGAGAAGGGAAGCCCTTTGCCCGCCCCGCGCGCGAGTCGGTCTCCGGCGATAGCGACGTGCGTGTCAGCTGCCGCCGCCGTCCAGCCAGAGACGCACGCGATGCAACTCCTGCGAAAGACGCCGCCGCTCCTTGGACGCTTGCTCCAGTACGGTGTACAGCACGTTGGCGTCCATGCGGCGCTCGCTGGGCTCGCTATTCCACTCCTTCGAGGTCCACTCGCGCACCGTCACCTCACCGTCGTGCGGACGAGAAATCAGCATGAGCCGGTCGGGCTCATGCGTGTCGCCCGCGACTTGCACGGAGAGAACATCCGGATCGGCCGGCTTCATCGGCGGGTTGTCGCCCATCGCTTTCACCCTCCCAGTTGGCGGTCCACCACCATCGCCACGAAAAGCAGCGTCAGGTAGAGGAGCGAATACTTGTAGACCCACCACGCCGGCTTCGCCCACGCGCTGGTCCGGCGCACGCGCACGATCCCGGCGAGCAGCACGAAGCCCAGCACGAGCGCGGACACGGCGTAGATGATCCCGAACGCGCCGAACGCCACGGGGAGCAGCGTCAGCGGCACGAGAATGAGCGTGTACCACAGCATCTGATCCATCGTCTGCCGCTCGCCCCAGACGTTAGGCGCCATCGGAATCCCGGCGCGCCCGTAATCCGCCTGCTTGTTGAGCGCCAGCGCCCAGAAGTGCGGCGGCGTCCAGAAGAAAATGATCAGAAAGAGATACACCGCGGTCAGATCCAGCGACCCCGTGACGGCAGCCCATCCGACGAGCGGTGGGAATGCGCCGGCCGCGCCGCCGATGACGATGTTCTGTGGCGTGCGCCGCTTGAGCCAGCGCGTGTAGATGAAGACGTAGAAGTAGAAGCCACCCAACGCGAGCAGCGCAGCGAGCACATTGACGAAGCGCGCGAAGAGGAAGGTGGCCGCTGTGGCGAGCGCGATGCCGAACGCGAGCACCGCCCGCGCGCGCAACCTCCCGCTCGGAATCGGACGCAGCCGTGTGCGCGCCATGCGCTCATCGATGTCGCCGTCGAGATACATGTTGACAGCGTTCGCGCCGCCGGCCATCAGATAGCCCGCGAGTGTCACCAGCAGCACCAGCTCCCACGAAGGACGTCCCGCGACGAACATGGGCGCGACGGTGGTAACCAGCAGCAGCGAGATGATGCGCGGCTTGGTCAGCGCCACCAGATCGCCGACGTATCCGCGCACCGCGCTCCAGGAGACAGCCGCCTCGCTCAAAAGTCCGCTCCACGCGCGATGATGACGGCGATGCTATGCGGACGCGCGGGTGATGCGGTGAGCGATGACGCGATAGCTGTCGGCGCGGTGATCGGCGCACTCGTCGCCTCGTCCGCCACCGAATGCCGCATCGCTCGCCACGCCAGCGCCGCGAACGCGACGTACGTGAGCCAGATCGCGGTGCCGACCGCCTGATGCAGCGATCGCAGCACTGGAGGCAGCTGCATCTCGACGAGCGCCGCGGCGATGAGAATCTGCGCGATCAACAGGCCCAGCCCCGCGCGCGCGGCGTGCACGAATAGCGTTGCGTCTCGGCGGCGCGAAACGCCGATCGCGAGGCCGAGCCCGTGGAAGAGCAGCGCGAACGCAATGATCCTGTGGGCGAGGTGCACGTGCAGAATCCCGCCGGCCGACAGCGTGCCGCGCGCGCAGTGTGGAAATCCCTGACACGCCGCATTCGCGCCGGGAAGATGCGCTGTCAGCCCGCCGAGCACGATCACGAGCAGTGCGAGCGCCGCCGCGATCGCCGCGCCACGCGCTGTTGATGTGCTGACGGCGGGCGCGCCGCTCGCGGCGCCGAAGCCACCCGCGCGGATCGCCGCGACCACCAGCGCCGCGATCAGCGACATCGCAAGCGCGAGATGCAGCACGATGATGTACTTGTTGGTGAGCTCCAGCTTCACCACCACCGCGCCGAGCAGTGCTGCCGCCACCACGAGTGCCGCCGACAGCAATGCGGCGCGCAACACGCCGCCAGGTCCGTCTACCCCGGCAGCGCGGCGCCGGCGGAACGCCGCGACGGCCAGCGCCACCACAGTCAGCGTGAGCCCGAGCGCGAGATACCGATGTGTGATCTCGATGATGAGATCGGGCCGCTCGAATGGCGGCACCCAATAGCCGTGACACTTCGGCCAGTGGTCTCCGCAGCCGAGTCCCGAGCCGGTGATCCGAACGATGGCGCCGAACACGACGTGTCCGAAGGCAAACACGAGCGACGCATAGGCGATTCGGCGCAGGAGCGTCACAGCGGGAAACGGGGAACGGGGAACGGGGAACGGAGCGCGGATGACACTACCGGCGCGGGAGACACAGAACCAGCACGTTCGTGCTTCTGAATGGCGCTCCACGTCAGCAGCATGACGACGGCCAGGCCGACCGCGGGGAGCAGCGCCCACACGACATCCTCGACGTAGTGCACAGGCGGCAGTGTGCCCGTCGCCGGCGGAGCGCCGCGCGCGGCGACTGCCGAGCGCACGATCGCGACTTCGGCGACGATGAAGCACAGCGCGGCCATCCAGAAGATCGCGCTGGCGAGAGAGATGTTCATGAGCGGGATGCGACGTCGCTGATGCAATGTGCGCGAGACAACACGTCTAAGCTGTATGTGCGCGGGTAACGGGTCAACCGCCGGAGCGGTTCCCTCGCGCGCCCGCGCATCGGGCGGTAGCATACGCGCATGACCGTTCCTTCACTGTCCGCGGGACTGCAGCGGCGGCTCGGCCTCTGGAGCGCGATCGCCATCGTCATCGGATCCGTCATCGGATCGGGGATCTTTCGCTCTCCCGCGGGCGTCGCCAACCGGCTTCCCGGTCCCGGACCGATGCTGTTGGTGTGGGTCATCGGCGGGATCTTTTCGATGTGCGGCGTGCTCACCATGGCCGAACTCGGAAGCGCGATGCCGAAGACCGGCGGCCTGTACGTCTTCCTGCGAGAAGGGTGGGGACGACTGAGCGCGTTCCTCTTCGGCTGGGCGGAGCTCGCGATCATTCGCGCGGCCGCGTTCGGCGCGATCTCCACCACCTTCGCCGAGTACTTCCTGCGCGTGCTGGGCCACGACCCGGGCGTCGCGCCGTACAACAGCTACGTCCACTACATCGCCGCGGCCGCCATTCTCACCACGGCGACGTTCAACGTCGTCGGCGTTCGACTCGGCGCTGGTGTGCAGATCGTCACCACCATCGCGAAGTTCGGGGCGCTCACGTTCATCATCGTCATCGCCTTCGCACTCGGTCTCCCGGCGACCGGCGGCAACTTCACCCCTGTGGCGCCGCACGGAAGCTTCTCGATGGCGCCCTTTGGACTCGCCCTTGTCTCCGCGCTCTGGGCGTACGACGGCTGGGCGGACCTGAGCTACATCGCCGGCGAGGTCAAGGATCCGAGACGCACGCTGCCGCGCGCGCTGATCGGCGGGGCGCTGGCGGTCCTGACCATCTACTTGCTCGCGAACGTGGCGTATCTCTCCGTGCTGTCCATCGACGAGATGCGCACGTCGAAGCTGGTTGCGGCAGACGTGGCCGAGCGGCTGCTGGGCGCGCCGGGCGTCATCTTTGTCGCCACGACCGTCATGCTCTCGACGTTCGGTGCGCTCAATGGCGCGCTGATGACGACGCCGCGTATCTTCTTCGCGATGGCGGACGACGGGCTGCTCTTCCGGCGCATCGCATCGGTGCATCCGCGTTTCGGAACGCCCTACGTCGCCATCGCGCTCGGCGCGACGCTGGGTGTCATCTTCGTGTTGCTGCGCACGTTCGAGCAGTTGGCTGACACCTTCGTGACCGCGATCCTGCCTTTCTATGCACTCGGTGTTGCCTCGGTGTTCGTGATGCGCCGCCGCGTGGGGTACGATCCCAGCTTCCGCACGCCCGGATACCCTGTGGTCCCCGCGCTCTTCATCCTTGCGACCCTGTATCTGCTCGGCAACCAGCTGCTGGATGGAAGCAGCCGCCTCCCGACGCTCGCCGCGCTGGGAACTATCCTTATGGGAATCCCCGTCTATTATCTCACCGTCGGTCGCGCGGGGCGCGGCCCAGTCGCGCATCGTGACGGGCCCGTGACCCCTTCCAATTGACGGATTTCTGTGCGGCGATCAGCTTAATCATTCGTTTCGCAGCACGTCTCTTCTCACCTTCTGGTGGCAGCATCATGAGTCGAACGCATCGCGCACTGCTTCTGGGCATCGCCGCAGTCGCTCTGGGAGCGTGTAACGACGTCTCCTCTCCGTCGGGCCGGAATGGCAGCGTCACCGTGCAGGTGTACATCGATCGTGACGACTCCGGAACGCTCACGGTGGGCGATTCGATCCTGGCGAACTTCGGCGTCACCTTGCTCGAAGGCGACGTGGTTGTCGCGACGGCGACGACGGGGGCCAACGGCAAAGCGGTGTTCTCGGACGTGCCGCCCGGGTCGTATCGCGTCGAAGCCCAAGGCTCCACGCCCAACGGTGCCGTGCTGCAGACCAACCCTGAGCCCTCGGCGGTCATCTCCACGCGCGGCGACTCGGTGTCGGTGGATTTCCGATTCGTTTTCTTCCCGGGCACGATCACGGGACGCGTGTTTCGTGACGACCTTGGCAACGGCGTGTTCGACGCCGGCGTTGATACGCCGGGCGCCGGACTCAAGGTGTTCCTGCGTCGCACGGCCGCGGGGAGTCCGATCGATTCGACGGTGACGGATGCGCAGGGGTTGTACACGTTCCGCCTGCTCGCGCCCGGCACCTACTTCGTAACCTTCGAGAATCCGACAACGATCTCGTATGGCGCTGCCGGTGCGACGCGCCAGGTCACGGTTTCTCCGCAGGGAACGGCCACGGTCAGCGCGGTCTTCACGGGCTCGCTGGTCATCAAGATCCGTGAAGCACGCGCGAAGCCACTCGGCTCGGCGGTGACGGTGCAGGGATACATCGCGACACCACCGGGGCGCTTCGCGTTCACCGCGGGGTCGGAGATCTGGGTGCAGGACTCGACCGGTGGCATCGCTTCGTTCCCGGTGCCGACTGGAGATTCGCTGACGTTCCCGCTGGGGCAGCTGGTGGAAGTCAGCGGCATCCTGTCGAGCAACAGTGGCCAGCTGCAGATCGGCGCGACCGCGACACCCCCGACGGTGAGGGCACGCACCGGCTCGAGCATCGTCGTGCCGCTCTCGCAGACCGGCGCGCAGGTAAACGCGCGCACCAACGACGGGCGTCTCGTTCGACTGAATAACTTCCTCGTGACGGTGGTGCAGACGGGAACGGCCACGGCATTCAATGTCACGGGCACGGCCGATGGAGCGACGATTACCGTACGAGTCTCCGGGACGGCTACGGGCCTCACCCGCGCGAACTTCGTGGTGGGCAACAGCTATTCCGTCGTCGGAGTACTCTCGCAGTTCAACACCGCTGCGCAGATCAAGCCGCGCTTCCGCACGGACGTCACGCCATGATCACCCTTCCAGCACGGTCAGTCATGCTTCGATATTTTTCGCGGATTGCCGCGGCGGCTCTCGTTGGTGTCGGCCTTGCAGCGTGCGCGGATGATCCGCAGGCGCCTTTCGCGGTCGAGGGATCGGGCACCGTTGCCGGCCGCGTCTTCTTCGACGCGGACAACAACGGCCGGTTTACACCGATCGGCGGCGATACGGCGCTTGCCGGCCTCACGGTGCAGCTGCGCCAACGGGCCAGCAGCGTCATCATCGCGTCCACGACGTCGGGCGCGGATGGGACGTTCTCCTTTGCCGATGTGCCGGCGGGGACGCACGATGTTTTCATCGTCAACAGTACCGGCACGCTGGCCTTCTGCGTCAATCCATCGCGCGCGTCGGTCTTTCTCGGCGAGCAGGCGTTCGTGTCCGTGGGCGGCAAACGCGGCTGTGTCGTGAAGATCGAGGCGGCGGAGAAGCAGGCGCAGGGGTCGCCGGTGACGGTGACGGGAGTCGTGACCGTGCGAAAGGGGTCGCTCCAGTCGAGCAACACTTACATCCAGGACAACACCGGCGGAATTCAGATTTTCGGCCTGCCACCAGCGCTGAATCTGGAGGAAGGTGACAGCATTGAGGTGAGCGGGACGCTCGGGCTGTTCCGCACCGAGATCCAGATCGTCTCGCCGCAGGTCGCGCCGAACATCAAGCGCGTCGCGCCTATCGTCCCGAAGCTGGTCACAGCCGGTGCGATCGGGGCCCTCACTCCAACGAGTCCGGATTTGGGTCGCCTTGTTGTCGTGCGCCGCGCCACGGTCGGAACCACCTTCACTAACAACAATACGACCATT
>JANNOC010000398.1:0-4151 GCA_031398865.1 Gemmatimonadota bacterium
AGCAGAGCGGGACGGCACGCTGCAGCCGGGTGGAACGATCGTCGAAGGGACGAGCGGAAATACAGGAGTAGCTCTCGCGATAGCGGCCGCGCTTCGCGGTTACAAGTGCATCTTCACGATGCCGGACAAGATGTCGCAGGAGAAAGTCCGCCTGCTCAAGGCGTTTGGCGCCGAGGTGATCATCACGCCCACCGCGGTCCCGCCCGACCATCCGGACAACTACGTGATGATGGCGAAGCGTATCGCGAGCGAGACGCCCAACGCCATTCTCGCCAACCAGTTCTACAATCCCGCGAATCCCGCCGCGCATTACGCGACGACGGGCCCCGAGCTGTGGGAGCAGAGCGAAGGAAACATCACGCACTTCGTGGCGGCGGCGGGCACCGGCGGCACCATCACGGGCGTCGGTCGGTATCTCAAGGAAAAGAACCCGAAGATCCGCATCATCGCGTGCGACCCGCAGGGCTCCATCCTCGCCAATCACTGGCGTACGAAGGGCGCGACCAGTGTGGAAGCCACCCCCTACAAGGTGGAAGGGATCGGTCAGGACAAGCTGCCAGGCACGCTCGACATGAGTGTGGTGGACGACTACGTCACGGTGAGCGACAAGGAGTCGTTCGCGATGGCGCGCCGCCTGACGAGAGAGGAGGGTCTCTTCGTCGGCGGATCGTCGGGACTCATCGCACACGTCGCGCTCGCCGTGGCGCGCGAGATCAATGATCCCGGCGCATTCGTCGTCACCTTTCTCTGCGACACCGGCGAGCGGTATCTCTCCAAACTGTACAACGACGAGTGGATGCGCGAGAACCAGATGCTCGACGCGGACCGCGTCACGCTCGGCTCGCTGCTCGCGGCGCGCAACGGGGAAACGCCCATCGTCGTGAGCGTCACCCCGGGCCAGACGGTGCGGCAGGCGTTGCGCCTGATGCACCAGCACGACGTGTCGCAGCTCCCCGTCATGGACGGCAGTAACTGCGTCGGCTCCGTGAGCGACTGGTCACTTTCAGCGAAGAGCCTGGAAAACACCAAGCTGCTCGACGCCACGGTGAGCGATGTGATGGACGCGCCCTTTCCGATCGTGGAAGCGGGCCAGCCCGCCGAGAGCGTAGTGAAAGTGCTGTCGAAGTCGAACCCCGCGGTGCTCGTGCGCGCCAACGGCCACGTGCAGGGCATTGTGACGCGCTCGGACCTGTTGCAGTTCCTCATGGCACGCTGACGTGAAGATCACGGTTCTGATGGGCGGCGCGTCGGCGGAGCGCGACGTCTCGCTCGCATCTGGACTGCGCGTCGCGCAGGCGTTGCGCGAGCGCGGGCACGAGGTGACGTCCATGGACGCGGCGCTCGGCGTCATCGATCTCACGGCGGAAACGCGCATGCGCGAGGCGGGCGTGAAGGAGGCGCCCCCCTCGCTGGATGCGCTGCAGCGATTGTCGCTGTCCGCCACGCTCGCTGACGATAGAGCGATCCGCGACGCCGACGTCGTCTTTCTCGCGCTGCATGGCGGCCAGGGCGAAGACGGAACCGTGCAGGCGCTGCTCGACCTGGCCGGCGTCACCTACACGGGGAGCGGTCCGCTCGCGAGTGCGCTCGCGATGGACAAGGATCTCTCCAAGACACTGTTCCGCGCGGCGGGGGTGAACACCGCCCCATGGCTCATGACGCCCGGCGGCGCCAACCCACCCAGCGTGAGCATCCAGGACGTCGAGCGGACGCTCGCGCTCCCGGTCGTGGTGAAGCCGTCCAAGCAGGGCTCGACGGTCGGACTCTCCGTCGTGAAGCGGCACGCCGAACTCGGGCCCGCTATCATCGAGGCCGCGAAATACGACGACGAGATCATGATCGAGCGCTTTATCCCCGGGCGCGAATTCACGGTCGCGGTGCTGGGCGGGCAAGCGTTGCCTGTGGGTGAGATTATCCCAACGCACGAGATCTACGACTACGAGTGCAAGTACACGAAAGGGATGGCGCGCGAGGAGTTTCCCGCCCAGCTCTCCGCGGAGGCAACGCACGATATTCAGCGCCAAGCGCTGCTCGCATTTCGTTCGCTCAAGCTCGGCGGGTACGCGCGTGTGGATTTTCGCATGAGCGACGACGGCGTCTTTCAGTGCCTTGAGGCGAATACACTGCCCGGCATGACGGAACTGAGCCTCGTTCCGCAGGCCGCCGCGGCACACGGGTTATCGTTTCCCGAGTTGTGTGAGCGTATCGTGCAGCTGGCGATGTCCAAGCCTCCGCTCGCGGAGCGCGCCCGATGACACTGCGGCCGGGGATGCGCGCGCAGGATGCGGAGATCACCGCGATTCTCTCCGGCATGCCGGGAGGCGTTCAGACGCAGGGTCCGTGGATCGGACGGCGGCAGCTGTTCATTCGGTTCGCGGCCGAAGCGGAGACCGCGACGATGTATACGGTGACCGCGCTCACACGCGAGCTGAAGCGTCTGGTAGCGCGCTCTGCGTACCATTCACTTGTAGCGTCGGGACACGACGTGCTGGGGAATGCGCCTTTTCTGGCAGCCGTGCTCTGGAGCGCCCCACCGCCTCCCCTGCCCGTGATGATCGACACCGATGGACAGCGGCCCGACGCGGTGCCCGGGCTCAAGTCGCACGTCGCGTTGCTGCAGGTAACGACCACGCTGGCGTCCACACTTTCGGGCGGTCACCTGGAACGCGTCGTGGAGACGCTCTCGGCCGCCGCATCCATCGAATGTCCCAACGCCCTGGTGCTACGCGTGGACGGCTCCGAGAGCGACGCGCAGATTCTTCGCGTGATCGAGGAGGCGCATCGCGCGAGCGCGGCGACGTCCATCGTCATTCACCCGCCCCTCGGCGCGGATGGCGCCCTGGAGCCGCGCTGGGCAACGTTGCAGGAGCGCGCGATCACCGTGCATGGCGACACTCGCGTGCTTCCCGCGATGCCGCCGGAAGAGGGGTTAAGGTAGCGAGCCGCGACGCCAGCGGCCGCGGCTGAAACGCCGACGCGAGTCAGTCGTAACTTTCATGGAGGCGGCGTTGCCCGGCGGAACCGCGGCACGCCCCTTGTGTTATATGTAGAAGTGACTGGCTGGGGCCCGGCGCGCCCCGTTCCTCCGAGCTGCTCCCGCATGGCCTTCGACGTCTCCGACGAGCTCGACTACCCACGCATTACCCCCGCGGTGCGGTGGTTGATCGCGATCAATGTCGCGATCTTCTTCCTGCAAGTCACCGTCGTGGGGCATGGTGACATGACCGGCGCGCTGGGGTTCTCCGCGCGCGGCGTGCGGGACGGCGCGTTCTGGACGCTCGGGACGTACATGTTCGTGCACGGGGGATTCTGGCATCTCCTGTTCAACATGTACGCGCTATGGATCTTCGGCCCGCGGCTGGAACACGAGTGGGGCTCGGGGAGCTTCGCGTACTACTATCTGTGGTGCGGTGTCGGCGGGTTGCTGCTGCACTTTCTCATCGCGCGCGATTCGCTGCTCATCGGCGCATCGGCCGCGGTGTTCGGCGTCATGCTGGCGTACGCGATGCGCTATCCCGACGACGAGATCTATCTGTTCGGCGTGCTGCCGATGAAGGTGAAGTGGATGGTGGCGCTGCTGACGGTGGTGAATCTCATGGGCGGTGTCATGACGCGGGACGGCGCGAGCGGCACCGCGTACTGGGCGCACCTGGGCGGCTTCCTCTTCGGCCTGCTGTACCTGCGTACTCCGTCCGCGCAGGGATTGGAGCGGCTGAAGCAGCGCGTTTCGCAGATACCGGACATTCCGGATGAGACGCCGCGGGCTGTGCCCCGTTCCTTGCCGCGGCCGCGGGAGAAGGGCGAAGTGGACGAGATTGTTGCGCGCAGCAAGGCGGTGGGAACCAAGCGGCCCATGCTTCCCCCCTCCACGCGCCAGCCGTCGCAGCGCCGGAGCGAAGAGCTCAACCTGGTGCTCGACAAGATCTCGCTGCACGGGCTGGACAGCCTGACCCGCGACGAGCGCAAGCTGCTGGAAGAGATGTCGAAGCAGCTGCGCGACCGGTAGGAAAAGAGAGAGGCTCTTCCAGCTTTCGTGTAGGTCGACGCGGGATGTTCTTCGGCCTACGGCAACGGCTGCAGGAACCACGGAAGGCCACGGAAGGCCACGGAACAGCGACGGTGAGCATATGAAATTGAGACCGGCATCGCTT
>JANNOC010000360.1:0-1603 GCA_031398865.1 Gemmatimonadota bacterium
CCTGAAGCATCGCCTTGCGGCGGTCGCCGAAGCCCGGCGCCTTGACCGCCACGTTGGCAAATGTGCCGCGCAACCGGTTGACGACCAGTGTGGCAAGCGCCTCGCCTTCGACGTCTTCGGCAATCACGAGCAGCGGCGCGCCGCGCTTGGCAATCTGCTCGAGCAGAGGACGGAAGTCTTTGACGTTGCTGATCTTCCCTTCGTAGATGAGGATCAGCGCGTCCTCCAGCACCGCCTCCATCTTCTCCGGGTCGGTCACGAAATAGGCGGAGAGGTATCCGTGATCGAATTGCAGGCCTTCTACCACCTCCAGCGCGGTCTCGGTCCCTTTGGCCTCCTCGACGGTCACGGCCCCTTCGGCACCCACCTTCTCGAGCGCGCGGGCGACGAGCTCTCCGATCGCCGGGTTGTTGTGCGCCGAGATGGTCGCCACCTGCTGCTTCTCCCGCTCGCTCTGCACCGGCCGCGACTGCGCGCGGAGCGCCTCGATCGCCACGCGTACGGCACGGTCGAGCCCTCGCTTGAGATCGATCGCGCTCGCCCCGGCCGCAATATTGCGCACGCCCTCGGCGAAAATCGCGTGGGCCAGCAGCGTGGACGTGGTCGTCCCGTCACCGACGGCATCGCCGGTCTGTTCGGCAGCGCCGCGGAGCATCTGGGCACCCAGGTCCTCCTCGGGATCTTTCAGCGAGAACTCCTTCGCGATCGTGACGCCGTCGTTGCACACGATCGGCTTCCCCCATTTCTTCTCGATCAGCACCGACCGCGACTTCGGGCCCAGCGTCACGCGCACCGCATCCGCGATGGCGGTGGCCACGCGGAGCACCGTCTCACGGGCTTCCGATCGGAACAGCAGACGTTTATACGGCAGGCTCCACCCTCGACCGTGACAAGCGCCCACCTGGGAGTCGGTGTCCGTGCACGGTCAGCACAGGACAGGACGCTGCCCGGATCACATCGTGCGTGTTCGATCCAAACACCATCAAATCCACGGTGCCGCGCCCCTGGACGCCCATCACAATCAGGTCGCTGTTTCGTTCCGCCGCGAGCCGCAGGATTGCGCGGGACGCCTTGCCTTCCGACACAACGGTGTCCACCGTGCAGTTCGAGCGGACCGAGTCGGGGATCAGTGCACGCAGGCGCTCGAGGCACGAGGCCTGCGCCGCCGCACGCCATTCGTCAACGTTGAAACCGGCCGACATCGGCGGCTCGTGCAGTCCCGGAGGCATCTCGACGACGTGCAGCACGGTCAGACGGGCGTCGGCTTCTTCAGCGAGCGATATCGCGAACGTCAATGCGGCAATCGAGCTGTCGGAGAAGTCCACCGGGCAGAGCATGCGGCTGACGTGCACCGCGCGTGACAGCGCCGCCTCATCGACGCGGGGCGGGACGACCATGACGGGACACGTCGCCTTGCGCAGCACTTTCTCCGTGATCGACCCGAGCAGGAGCCGTTCGAACCCGGAACGACCGTGACTGCCAACCACGATCAGATCCGCCTTCAGCGCGTCCGCCTGCGCGAGGATTTCGCGATGGACGTCCGGCGCCTCCTGGAGTACCACGCCGATCTGTACGTCCACCGCCGGATGAACCTCGACAAAAC
>JANNOC010000442.1:0-4459 GCA_031398865.1 Gemmatimonadota bacterium
GCCAGCTTGTAGGTCGAGGCGGGGGGATAGCGCCCCTGAATCACCTTGTTATACAGCGGCCGGCGCGGATCGGTATTGAGCGCCCGCCAGTAATCGGCCGGAATCCCGCCGATGAAGCGATTCGGATCGAAGCTGGGTGCACTGTGCAGTGCGAGCACCGCGCCGCTGACGGGGTCGAGCGCGATCGCGCCGCCCTGCAGTGAATCCCCGAACAACTCCACGGTGAACTTCTGCAAATCCATGTCGATGTTCGTGTGCAGCGGTGGCGCTCCCTCGGGCACGAGATCCTGACGAGCCCCGGCTTCACGCACCACCCGGCCACGCGCGTCCACCTCGACGAAGCGCGTTCCTTCGCGGCCGTGCAGGATGTCCTCGTACTGCTTCTCGAGTCCACCCTTTCCGATCTGCTGTCCCGCCTTGTAGCCCTTGTAGCGTTTGGAATTGAGTTCCGTCTCGGTGATCTCCCCCGTATAACCGATGAACGACGCGACGGCCTCGCCGTCCGGATAGTACCGCTTGGGCGCCGACTGGATGACCAGACCCGGAAACTCGATACGATGCTCCTCGAGGACGGACACCACGTCGAACGGCGCGTCGGCGAGAATGACCGTCGGGCGATTCGGCGCGCGCCGGAAGCGCCGGATGGCTGCGTCGATCTGGTCGTCGCTCAGCTGGATCGTGCCGGTCAGCCGACGGAGCGCGACGCGCAGCGAGTCGGCCGACGGACTCAGGATGGAGACGGAATAGCCCGGCAGGTTCTCCGCGATGACGGCGCCGTGGCGATCGTAGATGATGCCACGGGGCGCCGGCAGCGGCACCTCGCGCAAGCGGTTCTCTTCCGATTGCAGCGAGTAGCGATCGTTCTCGACGATCTGCGTGCGGAAGAAGGCACCAATCAGCGCGAGGAACGTCACGAGCAGCAGCGTGGTCGCAATGCGCGCGCGACGAGCGACGTCGTTCGGATGGAAGCTCATGAGGTCTCAGGCTCCAGCAGCGGACGGAGCAAGGTGAGCAGAACCACACCAGCGAGAGCGGTCACCGCCGCGGCGAGCGGCGACCAGAGCATCAGCTGGTACAGGAGCGTCGTACCCCGAAGCCGGCGCTCGGATGCGAGGTAGATGACGTCGAACGCCCACTTCCCGAGAAAGAAAAAGAAGCCGTTGAGTGCGAGGTTGTCGGCAAAGAACACCGCTTTCATCCACGAGGCAGAGAAACCGATAGTACTCATCGCGAGTGCACCGGAGCCGAGCGCCTCTGGCGACAAGGCGTCACCCATGAGCCCAAGTCCAAATCCGACCGCCGCCGCGGCCGCCGGTCGCACGCGAACCGCCGCGAGCAGCAGCGCGACCACCAGAAAGTCCATTTCCGCGCGCCAGCCCAGCAGCGGACGCAGCGTGTAGTGCAGGATGACAAGAATCGCGAACGCGATGGCGACCCGGACAAAACGCCACCCAATCACGGCGCCGTTCCAGGTGGCAGCGTATCGCGGCGAGTCGTGTCGGGAGGCGGCGTGACCTGGCGGACGGTATCCCGTCGGGCGGTATCGCGAACCGGGGGGGCACGCGGCACGGGTTGCGGGCGCGTGGGAGGAGGCACCGCGCGGGGAGGCCGGGGTCGCCCCGCACTGTCGCGCCGGGCTGCCACGGCTGGGGCCGTTCGGGGGGCGGCCCGGGGCGCCGCAGCCTCCGCGAGCGCCGCGCGCCGCGCCGCGGAGTCTGAGGGTGGCGTGGCGCTCACCACTGCGGCGCTGGGCTGCTGGGCGGCCGCCCATACCGTCTGCACGCCCTCGCTCGCCCGCGTCGGCTGAAGGATCATCACGTTCGCGACGTCGGGCGGCAGCACGGCTGACCGGAGCAGGTAGGTGCGTGACCATCCCTCCTCGGTTTCCAGCTCGCGCAGCACCATGCCGACCGGAATGCCGCGTGGATAGGTGCCGCCCAGTCCCGAGCTCACGATCAGCGTTCCCGCCTTGAGCGCACTGCGGAACGGGACGCCGCTCATCTCGAGGAGATAGCGTTCCGCGCCGGTGCCTCCGAGATGGGCGGCCACGATGCCGAATGCGCTGCCGTCCACCGCCATCGCGCTCACGCGGAAGTCGGGATGCGCCCACACGATGGCGAGGCTCATGCTGGGATCCACACTCTGCACCATGCCGACCAGCCCCTCTGGGGCGACGACCGGACTGTACGGGCGCACGCCTGCCGTGGCGCCGGCGGTGAGCGTAATGGTGTGTTCTTCCCCGCGCATGCGCCCCGACAGCGCCTCCGCGGGCACGAATCCCCATCGCAGTGCCTGGCCGAGGCCCAGCATCCTGCGCAGCCGCTCATTCTCGGATTCCAGCTCGGTGACGCGCATCGCACGCAACACCACGCTGTCCTGCATGCGCGTGGTCGCGTCATACGAGATGAATGCCTTACGAGCACGCTCGGCGCCGTGCTGCAGCGAGACGAGGGGCGCGACGATGGACCGGCGCAGCACGGCCGCGATCGATTCGCGCGCGGGTCCCGGGAGAGAGCCGATGAGAATCGACAGCGCGGCGAAGACGATGACAACGACGGTGTCCACGCGGCTGCCGCTGCGGACGGCGCGGGCCACGGATCGTCCTCTCAGCGGTCCAGGACGGACCAGTACTTCTCTTCGTCGTCGAGGATTCGGCCCGTGCCCCGGACGACACACGTCAACGGATCTTCGTCGACGTGAATGGGGAGCCCTGTCTCCTGGCTCAGCAGGAGATCGAGGCCGCGGATCAACGCGCCGCCGCCGGTCATCACGATGCCGCGGTCCACGATATCGCTGGCCAGCTCCGGCGGCGTAATCTCGAGCGCGCGGCGCACGGCATCCACGATCTGCTGTATCGGCTCCTGAATGGCCTCGCGAATTTCGCTGGAGTGCACGCGCACCGTCTTGGGGATGCCGGACACGAGATCGCGACCCTTCACTTCCATCTCGCGCTCGTCACCCACCGGCGCCGCCGATCCGATCTGGATCTTGATCTGCTCGGCCGTGGGCTCGCCGATGAGCAGATTGTAGTTCTTGCGCATGAACTGCACGATCGCGGTATCGAGCTCGTCGCCGCCCGTGCGGATGGACGTGTCGCTCACGATGCCATTGAGCGCGATGACGGCGATTTCCGTGGTCCCGCCGCCGATGTCGATGACCATGTTGCCCGTGGGCGTTTCCACCGGGAGCCCGACGCCGATGGCCGCGGCCATCGGCTCCGCCACCATGAACACTTCCTTCGCGCCGGCGCCTAACGCGGAGTCACGGACCGCACGCTTTTCCACTTCGGTAATGCCCGACGGCACGCACACGATCACACGCGGCTTCACGCGGAACACATGATTGGAGATGATCATCTCGAGAAAGTAGCGCAGCATCTTCTCGGTGACGTCGAAGTCGGCGATGACGCCGTCCTTCATCGGCCGCACCGCGAGCACGCCTTCCGGCGTGCGCCCGAGCATGCGCTTGGCTTCGAGACCGACGCCCAGAATCCGTTTGGTCTCGCGATCGATCGCGACCACCGACGGCTCATTGAGCACGATGCCTTCGCCCTTGACGTACACCAGCGTATTCGCCGTCCCGAGATCCACGGCGATGGCGTTTGCCGGAAAGAAGCTTCCCTTCTTGAATGGCCAGCTGAGAATCAAGTATCGGCTCCCACGTTCCCGAGGGAACGACGCGGTGCACGTGAATGGCGGCGCTGTGTCGCGCCCAAAGCTACCTGTAGTGTAATAGACGAGCAAGGCGTTGGCTTGACACAACCTAGACGCTCGGATAACCTCGCGTGCATGGCGATGCTCTCTCCTGCTCCGGCACATATCGCGGTCGTGGACCGCCAGTTGTGCGACGAATGCGGCCTCTGCATGCCGCTCTGCCCCCCCATGGCGATCGAAATGCGCCGGGAAGGCCTGCTCGTGGATGCCCTCACCTGCACCGGCTGCCACAAGTGCATCGCGCCCTGCCCGGTTGGAGCGCTCATGATGGTGCCCAACCCGCTGCTCACCAGCCGGGCGCCCGCCGCGTCGCCACTGGTCTCGTGACGCAGATCACCTGCGACGTTCTCGTTATTGGGGGAGGTCCAGCGGGATTGATCGCGGCGCGTGAGCTGGCGAGTCGCGCTCCCACCCTCGAGATCGTGCTGCTGGAGCGGGACCGCGCCATCGGCGCACCCGTGCGCTGCGGCGAGGGTGTGGGATCCCGCGGACTGGCGGAGTTCCTCGATCCGGAGGATGGCCGCGCGCCTTTCGTGGCCCGACGCATCACCAAGGTGATCTTCTGGGCGCCGGACGGTACTGAGGTACGCGTCGCTGAAGGCGACGTCGGCTATGTGCTGGATCGCACGCGCTTCGAGCCCGCGCTCGCGGCCCAGGCGGATGTTGTCAGTCCGATACTGGCCATCGCCGTGGTTTCCGTGATCGTGTGGTGGTTTCTCCGCTAGCCGGGCCTGATTCGCATCCAT
>JANNOC010000444.1:0-2443 GCA_031398865.1 Gemmatimonadota bacterium
CTCGAGCTGCTGGCCGGATTGCAGCGCCGCTTCGGCATGTCCATTCTGCTCATCACGCACGATCTGGGCGTCGTCGCCGAGGTTGCCTCACGAGTCGTGGTGATGTACGCCGGCGAAGTCGTGGAGGAGAGCGCCGTGAACGAGCTGTTCGCTCACCCGCATCATCCCTACACCGAGGGACTGATGCGCGCGATGCCGAGGGTAGGTCGCTCGAGGGAACGTCTCACGGTGATCCCCGGCTCCGTCCCTCCGCCAACGGCTTGGCCGACCGGCTGCCGCTTCCACGACCGCTGCCCCTATGCCTGGGAGCGCTGCGAGCGCGAGCACCCGCCGTTGTACGAGGTGGGCGCCGGCCACGTCAGCCGCTGCCATCTCGCCGTAGAACCGCATCGGCGTGCCGAGCCGCACGCGCCGCTCGCGATCACGCAGGAAGTCAGCGCGTGAGCCTGCTCGAAGTCAGAGGGCTCACCAAGCACTTTCCCATTCGGCGCGGCATCTTCGGTCGTGGCGCCGGCGTGGTGCGGGCGGTGGATGGTGTGGCGCTCGACGTCGAAGCCGGCGAGACCCTCGGCGTGGTCGGAGAGTCCGGTTGTGGAAAAACGACGATGGGCCGCGCGATCCTTCGGCTCATTGAGCCGACCGCGGGTGAGATCCGCTTCGACGGGATCGACCTCCTGACAATCGACGCGCGGAAGATGCGGGCGTTGCGCCGCCAGATGCAGATCATCTTTCAGGACCCGTTCTCCTCGCTCAATCCGCGCATGACCGTGGGCGCCATCGTGCGCGAAGGACTCACCGTGCACCGCATCGCGGAGGGCGCGCAGGCGGACGCGCGAGTCAGTCAGCTGCTGGAGGAAGTCGGGCTCCGTCCGGAGTATGCGTCACGCTACCCTCACGAGTTCTCCGGCGGTCAGCGACAGCGCGTCGGAATCGCGCGCGCGCTGTCCGTGGAGCCGCGCTTCATCGTGTGCGACGAGCCGGTCTCCGCCCTCGACGTGAGCGTCCAGGCACAGGTCATCAACCTGCTGCAGGACCTGCAGCGCGATCGCGGTCTCGCATATCTCTTCATCGCGCACGACCTCTCCGTCGTCGAGCACATTGCGACGCGCGTAGCGGTGATGTATCTCGGCCACATCGTCGAGCGGGCGCTGGCCGATGATCTGTACCGCGAGCCGCTGATGCCGTACACGCAGGCGTTGCTGTCGGCTGTGCCGGTCCCCGATCCGCTGGCGCGGCGGCAGCGCATCGTGTTGACCGGGGATGTTCCGTCTCCGGCGACACCCCCGTCCGGGTACAGCCGGCACGGCAACCCTCAAGGACGCCATGAATGAGGCACTGCGCAACTGGGTTGCCACCATCTCGGATACCTTCTATGTGATCGGTACAGTTGCCGGGCCGCACCCCTACCCCTTAATGGTCCGTGATTTTCAGTCCATTATCGGCAAGGAAGCCAAAAAACAGCACAAAAAAGCCGAGGGACGACTACCGGATTGTCTGGTGGCCTGCGTGGGTGGCGGCAGTAATGCCATCGGACTGTTCTATCCGTTCCTCAAGGACAAAAGTGTCCGAATGATTGGTGTCGAAGCAGCCGGTTACGGCATTGAGACAGGTAAACATGCTGCTGCACTGTGCGCCGGTACTCCCGGCATATTGCACGGCAACATGACCTATCTGCTTCAGGACCAGCATGGCCAGATCATGCCGGCACATTCCATCTCAGCCGGACTGGATTACCCGGGAGCCGGGCCTGAACATGCCTGGCTGATGGAATCTGGTCGGGCCGAATACGTTTCCGTAACCGACGACATGGCCTTGGAAGGATTCAGGATGCTGACCCAGGAAGAAGGAATCATGCCGGCCCTGGAATCGGCCCATGCCATCGCCTATGTCATGCAGCTGGCTCCAGAAATGCCCAAAGACTCAAGTATTGTGGTCTGCCTTTCAGGTAGAGGCGACAAGGATATCCATACTGTAGCAGAGGCTATGGGAGTTAAATTTTAAAATTAGCATGAATGCAGTTATTACTGGACAACAAAAAACCCGATATATCGGGTTTTTTGTTGCCTAGTAATGTTCCTTTTTCAGGGTTCATATGTATATTTCTCCTTGACATAATTGAAAATTGGTAATACCAATTACAATTATCGTTTTATTCCCAACTAACGCACACGAACTTTCCCATAGAATCAATAAATCCCAGGAGGTCAGTCATGAGTCTCATTGAACAGATCAAGAAAAAAGCCCGTAGCAATCTGAAAACAATCGTTCTGCCAGAGAGTTACGACGAACGGATGCTTTTTGCAGCCGAAAAGATTGTAAAACAAAAACTTGCAAAAATCGTAATTCTTGGTGAAGTGTCAGTGGTAAAAGCTGATGCTGAAGCCAGAGGCATCAATCTGGAAGAAGTCGAAATAATTAACCCGATCACCTCTCCCAAGCTGGA
>JANNOC010000445.1:0-5601 GCA_031398865.1 Gemmatimonadota bacterium
TGGATGCCTCACGCCGGGTCGCCGATCTCTCGGTCGGTGAAGCGCAGCGCGTGGAGATCCTGAAGACGCTGTATCGCGGTGCGCGCATTCTCATTCTCGACGAGCCAACCGCCGTTCTCTCGCCACCGGAAGTGGCCGAGCTATGGACGGTGCTGCGCCGGCTGCGCGGGGATGGCGGCACCATCGTGCTCATCACGCACAAGCTGGATGAAGTGATGGAGGTGTCCGATACCGTGACGGTGATGCGCGCCGGACGGACGGTTCAGCGCATGGCCACACGCGAGACGACACCGGCCGCCATAGCGCGCGCCATGGTGGGGCGCGACGTCGTCCTGGCTGGTGACATCCCGGTCACGGCAGCGCCCGCCGCGGCCCCGCCCGTGGAGAGCGCGCCGGCTCTGCGGGTCGAACATCTCGTCGTGGGCAGCGCGCGGCGTCCGCGCGAAGTGGACGACGTGAGCTTCGATGTGGCGTGTGGTGAGATCTTCGGTGTCGCCGGCGTCGAGGGAAATGGACAGACCGAGCTCGTGGAGGCCATCGCGGGGCTGTGTTCGATCCGCTCTGGAACGCTTCGGTTGAATGGGAACGACGTGACCGCTGCGTCCATCCGCGAGCGCGCCGACGCCGGCATCTCGCACATTCCCGAAGATCGTCACCGCCGCGGGCTCGTGCTCGAATACTCGGTGGCGGACAATCTGATCCTCGGACAGCAGCATCGTTATGCACGGCGCGGAATTCTGGATCGCGCGCGTATCGCGGCGTCCGCGAAGGAGCAGATCGAACGCTTCGATATCCGCCCGCCGGTTCCGGAGCTCCCCGCGCGTGCTCTGTCCGGCGGCAATCAGCAGAAGGTCGTCATTGCGCGCGAGATGGGCGGCGGTGGGGGACGCGACTTCAGCCTTCTTCTGGCGGCGCAGCCCACGCGCGGCGTGGACGTCGGGGCGATCGAGTTCATACACAGACAACTGCGCGCCGCGCGCGCGGCGGGTAAAGGCGTGCTGCTCGTCTCCGCCGACCTGGCCGAGATTCTCGCATTGGCAGATCGCGTCGGCGTCATGTTTCGCGGGAAGCTGGTCGCGGTATTGCCGCGCGCCGAGGCGAGCGCCCAGACACTCGGACCCTTCATGATGGGCGCGGGCGCCGCCACCGAGGGGACAGCATCCAGTTGAAGACGTCCCTTCGTCACACACTCGAGGAGACGCTCCTTCCGCCGCTCATGGCGCTGGCCATCGCCATGGTCGTCGGCGATCTCCTCATTCTTACCTTCGGACAATCACCCGCGGCGGTGTACCGCGTGCTGGTGGAAGGGACCTGGGGAAACGCGTACGGCTTCGGCCAGGTGCTGTACAAAGCCACAACGCTGACCTTCACGGGTCTGGCCGTCGCCATCGGACTCCGCGCGGGCCTCTTCAACATCGGCGCGGAAAGCCAGCTCGCGGCCGGAGGATTCGCCGCGGCAATCGTCGGGCTCACACTGCCGTCCGGGACGCCGGGAGCGATCGGAATCCTGTTGTGCATTGCCGGCGCAGCCGTGGCCGGCGGAGCGGTCGGAGCGGTGCCCGGCGTCCTAAAAGCCAGGTTCGGTGCGCACGAAGTGATCGTGACGATCATGCTCAATTTCATTGTTCTCGCGCTCCTGAACTACATCATCGCCACGCATCTGAACGTCGCGGAGACACTGCACACCGCGGAAATCCGGACGGGTGAGATGCCGCGGCTCGCCGCCATCATTCCGTCCTTCCACGGATCGGCGGTGAATAGCACTCTCGTGGTGGCGCTGCTCGCCGCCGCCGCGATGACCTGGTACCTGTTCCGCACACGGGCGGGATACGAACTGCGTGCCGTAGGGCTGCAGCCTCCCGCCGCCGAGTATGCAGGCGTGCGTGTCGGCGGTGTATGGCTTCGCGCTATGGCGTTGAGCGGTGCGCTCGCGGGGCTCGGCGGTATCAACTATGTGCTGGGCTACAAGCACTACTACGAGGAGAGTTTCGGCGCCGGTTCCGGATTCCTCGGCATCGCCGTCGCGCTCGTGGGCCGGAGCCATCCACTCGGCGTCGTCCTCGCGGCACTGTTGTTCGCGACGCTGTCGCAAGGCGGACTCGCGGTGAACGCGCTGGTGCCGAAGCAGATGGTGGACGTGCTCCAGGCCGTGGTGATCATCGCCGTGGCGGCGTCGGTGCCTGAGGTGCGGCAGCTGTTGCGCTCCATGCGACGGAGCGCCGAGGCATGACGGTGCTCGCCTTCCTGATGCAGACGATACGCATCGCGATTCCGTATCTCTTCGCGGCGGCGGGAGGGATCATGTCGGAGCGCGCCGGCGTCATCGCGCTCACGCTCGAAGGCTTCATGCTGACGGGCGCGTTCTCCGCGGTCCTCGGCAGTCACTACAGTGGCAACCCGTGGATCGGCGTTATGTGCGGCGTGTTCGGCGGCTTGCTCGCGGCCGCGTTGCACGCGGTCGCCACGATTCGTTACCGCGCGAATCACGTCGTCGTTGGCATCGCCGTCAATCTGCTCGCGGTCGGCATTACGCGCTTCTTTCTGCGACTCGCCTTCGACAGCTCATCCAATTCGCCTCGGGTCGCGGGCTTCGGTGGCGAGACAGGGCAGCTCGGCCTGTTTGGCTCGTTCGCCAATCCGCTCGTATGGGCCGGGCTCGCGGTTCTCCCACTCATTGCAATCCTGCTGTATCGAACCGCGTTCGGCTTGCGGGTACGCGCAGTCGGAGAGCATCCCGAGGCGGCGGAATCGGTAGGCGTCCCTGTCCGCCGCGTGCGATATGCCGCCGTCGCCTTGTCCGGCATGCTCGCCTCGCTCGGTGGAGTGTATCTCGCGCTCGACCAGCATCAGTTCACGGACAGCATGACCGCGGGGCGTGGGTTCATCGCGCTGGCTGCCGTCATTTTTGGTCGCTGGGATCCGAAGCGTGTCGGCATCGCCTGCCTGTTGTTCGCGGCTGCTGAGACCTTTCAGATCCAGCTTCAGGGAGCGCAGCTCATCCCCTCGCAGTTCGTTGAGATGATTCCGTACGCGTTAACGATCATCGCGCTCGCGGGCGTGGTGGGGCGCGCCGTGCCGCCGGCGGCGCTCGGCCGCACGGAGGATTGAGGGCGCGAGAATGGGAAAGCTCGTCGTCCTCATCATCACCGCGTTCGTGGACATGCTGGGGCTCCTCATGGTGCTCCCGCTGCTGCCCTTCTACGCGCGCGATCTCGTCGGCACCGGCCGGACCATCCACCTGTTCGGCATGTCGTGGACGATGGAGGCCGGCTTCGTCGTCGGGCTGCTCGTCTCCTCCTTCGCGGTCGCGCAGCTCATCAGCGCTCCGATGTGGGGGCGTTTCTCCGACAAGTACGGCCGCCGGCCTGCGCTGCTCGTGGGGCTCGGCGCGGCGGCCGTCGCGTACATTATTTTCGCGTTCGCCGATTCGCTCCTGCTGCTGTTTCTCTCACGGCTCGTCCAAGGTGCGGGCGGCGGGACAGTCGGCGTCATTCAGGCGTACGTCGCGGACTCCACGGAACCGGAGCACCGCGCGCGCAGCCTCGGCTGGCTCAGCGCGGCCACCAATGCCGGCGTGGCGCTCGGGCCAGTGCTCGGGTCACTGAGCCAGGGAATGGGACGCTCGGCGGCGGGACTTATCGCCGCGGGGCTCGTATCGCTCACGTTCGTCTTTGCGTGGCGCTACCTGCACGAGTCGCATGACCTGAGCGCGCACCACGCCAAGCCCCCAGGCGCCTCACGAGCGGCGGTGTGGCGCGTCGTGACGCACTCGGCCGAGCCGTCATCGCGGCTGATCTGGATCTACGCGATCGCCATGGGTGCGTTTCAGGGGATGACGGCGATTCTCGCACTGTTCCTGGCCGATCGCTTCGGCGTCACGGAGAAAACGATCTGGGTGATTTTCACCTATATCGCTGTGATCTCCGTCATCGTGCGCGCCGGGGTGCTGGGTTGGGCCGTGGATCGGTATGGGGAGGCGCGGCTCTCGCGCATCGGCTCCGGATTGCTGGCATTGGGGCTCGCGACGATCCCGCTGACGCACTCGTACGCGACGCTGGCAATGGCGGTGGCGCTGGTGCCGTTAGGCACGGCGTTCACCTTCCCGTGTGTCACATCGCTGCTCTCGCGCGTGATCGGGAGCCACGAGCGCGGACTGTACATGGGAGTCCAGCAGACGTTCGGCGGGGTCGCGCGCGCGATCTCGCCGATCTGGGCCGGCTGGGCCTTCGATCACCTGGGGCAGGGCGTCGTATTCTGGACGTCGGCCGCTCTCGTGGTCGGGACAATCTTTCTCGGTCTGGACATGGAGGCGTATACCAAGCCGGGACCGGCTCCGGGCCCCGCCGCGGCGAGTGGCGTTGAATAGCGAAAGCAAGCCGAACACACTCACGCCTACCTGGATGGACGCTCGTCCTTCCAGTTTCGCGTCTTTCCCTCCGCCATCCATGCAATGGCCGTCGTCAGGCGCCGGGTCCGTGTGTCGTCGCGCTTGGCCTCCACAATCCACTCCGACGTACTCCCACTTGTGAGTCGGGCTGAATTCGTCGAAGGCGGCGCGTGCCTGGTTCCCTCGCCCATGGCATTTCTCCGAGATCAGGTAATCGCGCGGCAGGCGTAAACCATGGCTCCGCCCTGGAATTTTCTCAAGCCGGTTCCTCCACGGCCGCTGACTCGGCGGAGCACTTCGTGCAGCGTGGGGTATTAGAATGATGTGACCTCGGACGTTCGCCTCGCGTCTTTCATGTGACTTCCACCATTTGGCTGTTTTTTTGTCTCGACCAAAGCTCGACACGCCGTATCGCGACGACCCAGCGCCTCGCGCTGCCGCGACCTCCAGTTCTCCATCCCGCCCCGCGAAGAGCTCGCACCCCGCGCGTAAACCGCGCCCCGTGCGCCCGAAGTCGCCCGCCAGCGCCACTCCGAAGCCTGCTCGCAAGCGCTCCGGCCGGCGTAGCCGGAGGAACGGTTCGTCTAGCGCATCGGATCAGCTGACCTCGCATCCCACGAGCCGCAACGCGTATCTCGAGACGAGAGTCTGGCTGCTCGATCAGCATGGCCCCGTCTGCGCGTACTGCGGGCGTCGCTTCACCGCCGGCGTCATGACGCTGGATCACGTCGCTCCCAGACGCGGTCAGACCGCCTACGATCGGCGCGACAACCTGGTGCTCGCGTGTCCAGGATGCAACATGGCCAAGCGCGACCTCGCACCGCTCGCGTTTCTGCTTGGATCGCGAAGCCGCGCCGCAGAGTTGCTGCGGTACGGCGCGCATCTCAGCCCGATGCTGCTCGATCTCGCCCGATCGCTGGTGCCGGGCGCGGCCGCTCGCCCGGAGAACGGCGCAGAGCCGGTCGACGACGACTCGCCGTATCGCGACTAGTTCAGCCGGTCGCGCCCGGCAGATGGTCAGTTTACGGCGTACGTTCGGTTTTCGCGTTGCCGTACCGCCCGCTCCGCCGTCCATCTCCTGACAGACCGCCGATGCGCCCACAGCGCATCGGCTCATCGGAGTGCACGCGCTCAGGAGATTTTTTGGGACAACCCGCTACCGGGGACTACATCGGCGCCGCGAAGGCGGCTGGGCTGCAATACGTCTCTGACGC
>JANNOC010000595.1:0-3711 GCA_031398865.1 Gemmatimonadota bacterium
GACACACATCGCGTTGACCAGCGGATTCCCTTCGTATGCCGGGTCGAAGACGACCTCGCCCGCGACCGTCGGAACCCCGACGCAGTTGCCGTAATCGCCGATTCCCTTGACGACTCCGGCGAAGAGGTAACGCACGCGCGCGTTATCGAGGGAACCAAAGCGCAGCGAGTTAAGCATCGCGATGGGCCGCGCGCCCATCGTGAAGACATCGCGCAGAATGCCCCCGGCGCCGGTCGCCGCGCCCTGATACGGCTCCACCGCCGATGGGTGGTTGTGCGATTCGATCTTGAAAGCAACGGCAAGTCCATCGCCGACCGCGATCACGCCCGCGTTCTCCCCCGGCCCCTGCAACACGTAGGGCGCCGTCGTGGGAAGCGTGCGCAGCAGCTGCCGCGAGTGCTTGTACGAACAGTGCTCGCTCCACAGCGCGCTGACGATGCCCAGTTCCGTAAAGGTTGGCTCGCGGCCGAGCATGGCGATCAGACGGTCGAACTCGTCGGTCGTCAGGCCGTGCTCAGCGACGAGCGCGGGTGTGATGTGCGGGTCGCCCGGACGAGGACGAACCGTCACCGGCGCTTCAAGCCGAACATATTCCCGACATAGTGACTCAGGTCCTTCTGCTCTACGTGTTCGAGCAGCTTGAGCTCACCCGCGTCCAGCCAGACGCCATTGCAGTCGGGGCACGCGTCGATTTTCACGTGGTGATACTCGCGCTCCTTCAGGTCTCCGCCGCATTTCGGGCACTTCATGTAATGCTGGGTCCGTTCCTGCTTGGATCGCTCCATATCGAGGCGCGCGCGCCGGGCGCGCATGAGCTCCGCGTCCTGCTTCGCGAAATACTCGTCCTCGTTGCGACTCGGCTTGTCGTCGATCGGCATGCGTCCTCAGGGGGTGCGGGTCGTATCGGGGGGAAGGCGGGTCGTGTCACCTTGCTGTTGCGCGCGCAGCCGCCGGAGCTCGGCGGAGTCGGCGGGACTGAGCACGTCGCCCGGCTTCGGATTGGCGGGACCACCGGTCCGCAGTGTCGGACGGGCAGCACCGCGCACCAGAGTGTCGTTAGGTACGCCGGGACGGGTCTCCGGATTCACCGGCTTCTGGAACACCGACGAACCACCCAGCGGTGCGTTGGGCTGCACGGACACGCCTCCGACATCGGCCGGTGCCGTGGCCGCGGGCGCCGGCGTCGTGGGGTTGCCGGTGACGACACCTCCGCGGCGCGCCCCGCCGCCGCTCGCGGGCACATTCAACTCGCCCCCGCCGGACATCCGCGTCGGCTCAGGCGTGACGCCGTTCGGCGACGAGCTCGTCCCGCTGAACTGCCGGCGTGACGTGCGGAAAATGGCGTCCGTGACCGCGTCGTTCTCCAGCGTCACCATGTCATTCATGCCGCACTTGCGCTCGCAGCCGTTGACGTAAAAGAGATAGGTGTAGCTGCCGCGGGTGCGTTCCGCCGCCGGCTTCCCGAGTTTCTCCACGACCTGTTCCTTCGACATTCCGGGATCGATCGTTTGTCCGTTCGCGGCGGCGCTTCCGGCCAGCAGCAGGAATGCGACTCCAAGCATTCGACTCAACATGACACCCTCCGAATTAGGCAGAAACACGTTCCAGCAATGATTGAAACAGCGCCAACCCATCTATGGAGCCGAGCAGTGGGTCCATCGCGCGCTCGGGATGCGGCATGAGGCCGAGGACGTTGCGGTGCTCGTTCACGATGCCGGCGATATGCCGCGACGAGCCGTTGGGGTTGGCGCCCAAATTACTCGTTCCGTGCGCGTCCACGTACCGGAACACCACCTGTCCGTTGCCTTCCAGCCGGTCCAACGTGGCCGTATCCGCGGTGTAGCGCCCTTCGCCGTGCGCGATCGGCAGGCGAAGCAGTTGCCCCGGATCGTATTCCTGCGTGAAGGGCGTGGCCGTGGACTCCACGCGCAGCGTCACCATCTCGCTGATGAATTGGAGCGACGCATTTCGCAGTAACGCACCGGGGAGCAGCTGTGCTTCGCAGGCAATCTGGAATCCGTTGCAGATCGCAAGCACTGGCCCGCCTCGGCTCGCGTGGGCAACGACTTCGCGCATGATCGGGCTGAACCGCGCGATGGCCCCAGCGCGCAGATAGTCGCCATAGCTGAAGCCGCCGGGAAGCACGATGACGTCCGCGCCCTGCAGATCGTGATCCTTGTGCCACAGATACACGGCGGTCTCGCCCAACACGTCCATAACGGCGTGATAGGCGTCGTAGTCGCAATTCGAACCGGGGAAGGTCACGATGCCGAATTTCATGAGAGCGCTGGCTCCACGCTCGCGACCTCGAAGTCCTCGGTGACCGGATTGGCGAGCAGCCGTTCGCACATTTCGCGCACGGAGTGCAGCGCGGCGCGCTCATCAGGCGCGTCCGCATCGATCACGATATGCCGGCCAATACTCACGGAGCCCACCCCCCCGAAGCCCAGTGTGTGCAGCGCGTCTGCAACCGCCTTGCCCTGCGGATTCAGCAAACCTCGCCGGGGGATGATGTCCACTCTGACGCGGTACCGGGTCATTCCGCGGAATCCTCGATCGGGGGCGTCGGTGGCTGCGGTTGGTCCGGCCGAGGACGCCGTCGCCTGCGTCGGCGTCGCACGAGACGCTGCTGCGCCAGATCGTCATCCTCAGGCGCCAACGGAGTCGCGGTGGCGGGCACCAGCGTGTCAACCGGACTGACCTCGTTGTTTGGCAAGCGCTCCATCAGGCCGAGCAGCACCGTCTTCACGAGTCCGTACATAACGTACAACATCCCGGCGGGGAAAAAGAACTGCTTGGGAACGAACAGGACACCAAAGATCGTCGTGAGCACGACGGCTAGTCCGAGCAGTCCCTTCCAGGTACGGAAACCGATCTTCGGTACGGCCGGATAGCGCACGTCACTGATCATGAGAAACGCCAGACCGAGCATGACGTACTTGACCATCTGATCCCACGGCAGATCGCCGATGATGGTCTGGTTATACAGCTCGGTCTTGCTGAACCAGTGATACGTGGCCAGCGTGCCGCCCGCCGCGGGGCTGGGCAGTCCCTGGAAGTGTGTCTTGGACCCGCCCGCCTGCGTAACGTTGAAACGGGCGAGGCGGATCACGGCGCACGCCACGAAAAAGAACACGGGAAGCCACGCCCAGCCTTCGTGGTTCAGGACGGCGTAATACGTAATCAGTGCCGGGGCGAGGCCGAAGGTGATCGCGTCCACGAGCGAGTCGAGCTCTTCGCCGAAGCGGCTGCCGCTATTCGTGGCGCGTGCGACGCGCCCATCGAAGGCGTCGAAAACACCGCCGATGACCACAAACATCACGGCGCGCTCAATCGATCCTTGCGCGGCCGACACGATCGCGAAGATGCCGAAGAAGAGATTCCCCAGCGTCAGGCCGCTGGGAAAGAACACGACGGCGCGCCGCACGTCAGGGCGGCGGAGCGGTCGCCTCATCGCGGCGGCAACTCCGCCAGCACCGTACTCCCCGCGGTCGTCACAGCACCGACCGCGACCCGCAGTGTGGAGTCGGGTGGCAGGAAAACATCCACGCGCGAGCCGAAGCGAATGATGCCCATCCGCTGCCCCTGCTCCACACGTTCTCCTTCACGACTGTAGGTCACGATGCGGCGCGCGATCAGCCCCGCGATCTGGCGCACCAGGATGCGGTACGGCCCATTCTCGATGCCCACGGACATCTGCTCGTTCTCGAG
>JANNOC010000617.1:0-14494 GCA_031398865.1 Gemmatimonadota bacterium
CGCGTGCATCAGGCCGACGTGCCCATGCCGTACGCCAAGAATCTCGAGCGCGCCGCCAAGCCCGACGCGGCGAAGACCATCGCCGCTATCCGGAAAGTCATGTACCTTGGTGGCCATGGATGCGAGTCGCGGTTAGGCGTCGAGGTACATGACTTTCCGGATCGCGGCAATCGTCTTCGCCGCGTCGGGCTTGGCGGCGCGCTCGAGATTCTTGGCGTAGGGCATGGGAACGTCCGCCTGATGCACGCGCAGCACCGGCGCGTCGAGATGGTCGAAGCAGTCGCGCTGAATGTAGTCCACGATCTGCGCGCCAATCCCGCACAGCTCCCAGCCTTCCTCGAGCACCACCGCGCGATTGGTCTTCTTCACGCTCGTCGTGATGGCTTCGACGTCCATCGGGCGAATGGTGCGCAGGTCCACGACGTCGATGCGAATCCCCTCCTTCCCGAGCTGATCCGCCACCGCCATCGCGACCAATACCATCTTTCCGCTGGTGATGATGGAGCAGTGATCGCCCTCGCGTTTCAGCTCGGCTTTGCCCAACGGGATCAGGTACTCGCCCTCAGGCACCTCGCCCTTGGTGTTGTACAGCATCTCGCCCTCGAGCACGATCACCGGGTTGTCATCGCGGACCGCGCTCTTGAGGAGGCCCTTCGCATCGTACGGCGTACCAGGGCTCACCACCTTCATGCCGGGAATGTGCGCAAGCCAGGACTCCCACGCCTGGGAGTGCTGCGCCGAGAGCTGCAGTGCCGCGCCGTTCGGACCGCGGAAGACGAGCGGCATGGGATACTGCCCGCCGGACATGTACAACATTTTCGCCGCCGCATTCACGATCTGGTCCATCGCGAGCAGGGCGAAGTTCCACGTCATGAACTCGATGATGGGCCGCAATCCGGCCATCGCGGCGCCGACGCCGACGCCAGCGAAGCCGAGTTCGGTGATGGGGGTGTCCACCACACGCATCTCACCGAACTCCTGCAACAGTCCCTTGGACACCTTGTAGGCGCCCTGATACACCGCCACTTCCTCGCCCATGAGGAAGACGCGGTCGTCGCGCTGCAGCTCTTCTCGGAGCGCCTGGTTCAGCGCGTCGCGGTAGGTGATGACAGGCATGGATGTCGGTGCGAAAGACGTGCGTTAGTTGGTGGCGACAGCCGCACCGGCGTCGCTCGTGTCGCTGGTGGTGTCTACCAGCACATCCTCGTACAGCGACTCCAGCGGCGGCTCGGGACTCTGATCGGCGAAATCCCACGAGTCTTGCACTAGCGCCTTGATCTCCTCGTCCATGCGCGCCACGTCCTCGTCGGAAATCTGACCCGCCTCCTGCATCCGTGAGCGCAGCAGCGTGATGGGATCGCGCTTCAGGGATTCGTCCAGCTCGGCCTTCGAGCGGTAGGTGCCGCTCACCGCGTCCGACATGGAGTGCCCCATGAAGCGATAGGTGCGAATCTCGAGGAGCGTGGGAAGCTGCTCGCCGCGCGCGCGTGCGACGGCCTCGCCGACCGCCTCGCGCACGGCGAAGACGTCCTGACCATCCACGAGGCCGCGCGGCATGTCGTACGATCCCGCGCGCTCGTAGATGTCGTTCACCGCGGACGCGCGCTCGATGGCCGTCCCCATCCCGTACCGGTTGTTCTCGATGATGAAGATGGCCGGCAACTTCCACAACGCCGCCATGTTCAGCGCTTCATGGAAGGCCCCGTTGTTCACCGCCGCCTCGCCCATGAAGCAGACGATGACTTGATCGCCGCCCCGATATTTGATGGCGAACGCCACGCCCGTCGCGATGGGGATATGCCCGCCGACGATGCCGTGACCGCCCAGGAAATTCAGATTGCGGTCGAACATGTGCATCGAGCCGCCCTTGCCGTGCGCACACCCGTCCACGCGTCCAAACAGCTCGGCCATGGCCGCCCGTGGCGTCATGCCGCGCGCCAGCGCCTGACCGTGGTCGCGGTACGTGGTGATCACGTAATCATCGGGCCGCAACATCGAGATCGCGCCCGTGCTCACCGCTTCCTGCCCGATGTACAGGTGGCAGAAGCCGCCGATTTTCCCGAGGGCATAGGCTTCGGCGACGCGCTCCTCGAATCGACGCTGCAGCAGCATCGAGCGCAGCAACTCACGGTGGAGCTCCGCGTCGCCTGACGACACAGCGGCGCTGCCGCGCGATCGTGGGGTCTTCGACTCCGGCTTCCTTCTGGGTTTCGTGGTCATGCTCATGAGGGACGAAGTCGAGGATCGGCGGCGGCGCGCATTCGCGCCGCGCTCAAAGTCAGACGCCGGCGGCCTGCACCTGCTCCCACGCGTGATAACTCGAGCGCACCAGCGGCCCGCTCTCGACGTGCCGGAATCCCATTGCCATTCCTTCGACATAGAGGGCGCGAAACTCGGCAGGCGTGTAGTACCGATCCAGAGGGATATGCGCCTCCGACGGGCGCAGATACTGGCCGAGCGTCAGAATGTCCACGTCGGTCGCCCGAACGTCGCGCATCGTCTGCAGCACCTCCTCGTACGTCTCCCCCATGCCGAGAATGATCCCGGTCTTGGTCGGAATGTGCGGCGCGATGCGCTTGGCGGCGCGAAAGATGTTCAGCACGCGCGCGTACCGGCCGCCGGGGCGCGCGCGCTTGTACAGCCGCGGCACGGTCTCGGTATTGTGGTTGTAGATGTCCGGTCCCGCATCGAGTACGGTGCGAATGGACGTCTCGTTCCCCTGAAAATCCGGGACGAGCACCTCGATGGAGCACTCCGGACGCCGTCGCCTGATTTGACGAATGGTTTCCGCGAAAATGTAGGCGCCGAAGTCCGGAAGGTCATCGCGATCCACGGAGGTGATGACGGCGTGCTGCAGCTGCATCTCCGCGATCGCGGCGGCGACGCGACTGGGCTCCTCGATGTCGTAGGAGGGCGGGCGTCCGTGCGATACGGCGCAGTACGCGCAGTTCCGTGTGCACACATCGCCGAGGACCATAAAGGTGGCGGTGCCGTGCTCCCAGCACTCGCCGACGTTCGGGCAATGCGCTTCTTCGCAGACGGTGTGCAGCTCCAGCTCGCGCAGCAGCTGCTTGAGGCGCAGGTAGTTGGGTCCCCCCGGGGCGCGTACCTTGAGCCACGACGGTTTCCGCTCCGGCAACGGCGCGGCGCGGTGACGTCCAAGGATCTGGTAGAGCGGCTCAGGCATCGCGATTCCCCGAGGCGTGTCGGCCGACTGCGTGTGCGCTCCTGCGGAGCGGGCTCGAAATCTCTGCGGTCCACGAATCTATGGCCGCGTGGCGCGAAAGGGTAGCTGCTGATCGGCGTTGTAACCTGCCTGTATGAGGTTTGCAGGTTACGCGCCCTGGAACCTCGTCGGAGCGAACGGTGTGAGGTCGCTTCCGGGATCCTCGCCCGTCAGCAATGCGGCGATGCATTCGCCTGTCAGCGGCGCCGTGAGCACTCCGCTGCGCGAGTGACCGCACGCGTAGAACAGTCCGGGCAATTCGGGCTCCGCCCCGATGACCGGCAGTCCGTCGGGTGTCATCGGCCGAAGGCCGGCCCAACCGTTGAGCATTCGCGCTGTCGAAAGGGACTGGCACACCGCGGTGGCGATGCGGCGGACGGTGAGCAGCCCTTCGTCGGTCGTGGACGCGTCGAAGCCCGCGTCGTCCGCTGTCGTACCCGCCAGCACGCGGCCGTCGCCGCGCGGTACCACATATCCACCGCTGCCGATCACGACGTGGCGGACCGGCGAGGCGGCGAGTGACATCATCTGACCGCGCAATGGCGTGATGGGCAGCGCGCGGGGCAGCCCGGATACGTGCGCCGTCCAGCACCCCGCGGCGAGCACGACATGCGGCGCGCTGAGCGCATGCTCCGTGGACGTCGCGATGATGATGCCGTCACCGCCGATCGCGAGATGCGTCGCCGTGTCGGCGAGCACTGTCACTCGCGCATGCGACGCCAGCAGGCTCTTGAGCGCCCGCATGAGCACGAGGTTGTTGACGGCGCCGTCGCGCGGATGCAGATACGCGCCCGGATGTGCGCCGAGGTTCGGCTCGAGTCGGGCGAGCTCCTCGGCGTCGAGCCAGATCGAGCCCTGCGGTGAAGTTGCTGCCATGCGCTCGCCGGCCGCGTCATCGTGCGCCAGTTCCAGGACGCCCAGCGTGTTGAGCGGCACGTCTATCCCCGTGCTCTCCTTCAGCCACGTCACCCAGGAGGGAAAACGATCGCGGGCGCGCACCGCAAAGGCGCCGGCGGAGCCAAGCCATGGACTCACGGATGGGGCAAGAATTCCGGCGGCGGCGGCGGACGCTTCTCCTCGACGAGGGACGGCCAGCAGAGCCACGCGGTGACCGTTCGTTGCCAGCGCGGCGGCACAGGACAGGCCGACGAGTCCGGCGCCGATCACGACGACATCGGCAGCTGATGACGCCCGTGCGGAGGTCATCAGGTATCCGCTCGAGCCAGGCGGCTGGGACGCACATAGGCGGTGCCCCGTGCCGACGCCCGCACCGCGGTTCGACATGTTTCTGAAAGCCGTGAAACTCCGGCTTTGGCGAGCGCGTACGACCCTGCAGACAACGATCGGGAGATCACGAAATGCTGCGGACCATATTCACCATCGGGCTCTTCGCCCTGCTTGGCCTCTTTGCGCTGAAGCTCGTCTTCGGGATCTTCGGCCCCTTGCTCGCCCTGTTGACGTGGCTGCTCTTTCTCGCGATCAAGATCGCGTTCATCGGATTGATTCTGTATCTGGTGATCCGCATCGTGAGTCCGGACACCGCGCGACGCATGCGCGAGAAGTGGTCCGGCACGAGCATGTAGAGCGGGTCTTCAGCGGCGCCTAGCGGGCGCCGCGCTCGAGGCGCTGAATAACGCTCCACGCCAGCAAGGGCACCATGATCTCGTGGTGTCCTGTGATGGCGTACCCTTTTCCGCTATGCAGCGTGGGGCGTTCGACGACGTTGACGCGCGGGCGGTAGTGCCGCTGCATGTCGAGATCGCAGGACACGAAGTTGCCCGGCTTCCCCGCGTTGAGGTTCCGCGCGATCGTCAGCGCCTTGAGGAACACCTCGGGCATGATCACGGCACTGCCCAGGTTGAGCACGACGCCGCCATCGTTCAATGAAGGGAGCGAGCCAGCCAGTCGCCGGAAATCCCGGTGACTCGTGTCGCCGATCGCCGCGCCGTTGGCGCTGGGATGCTGGTGGATGATCTCGGCACCGAGCGCGGCATGAACGGTGACGGGAACGCCGAGCTGGTGCGCGCCGAGCACGACCGAGAGCTCGGGATGCGCCAGCGTTGCGCCAGCGGAATCCAGCGCCACTCCCAGCGCTTCTCCCATGCCCATCTCCGCGCGCATGCCACGCACGAAGGCCTCGTTCATCTCGCGCCCGGTCTCTTCCGCCATGCCGAACGTCCCATCGCGCAGCCCCGCGGCCACGTCTTCCGACGTGCCCCCGAAGCGCGCCACCTCGTAGTCGTGAATCGCGGCGGAGCCGTTCATGGCGATGTGCGTGATGACGCGACGGCGCAGGAGCTCCAGCAGGAGCGGCGTCAGTCCGGTCTTCACGACATGACCGCCCAGCATGGCGACGACACCACGGGCGCGATTGGCGGCGCTCGCAATGGCGTCCACGACCTGGAGGAAATCGCGCGCCGCGAGCACGTCGGGGAGCGAGCGCAGAAAGGCGTCGAACGATCGGTCATCGCCCGGAGGCGTCGCGACCTCCTCCGCGCGGACCTTGTTCGGCCGGCGCGCGATCGGGACGGTGCGAATCGCGGAGAGGTCGGCCTCGGCCGCGCGCCTTACGGGGTGCCTGTCGTCGTCTGCGCTGGACGGTGCGATTTGAGGTACAGGTTGAGGGAGCCGAAGGGCAGTCGGGTTTTCATCTGCAGCATGATTTTCGTAGCGTCGTCGGAGAGCCAGATCTCCGCGTGTCCCCCTTCGGAGAAGATCCCCTTCGTCTTGATCGTCGGCTGCAGTACGACGGCGTTGAACGTGCCGGCAGGGACGGTAATGCGTTCCTTGCGCACCACGCGAATCCGGACCGGATTGCGGTCGGGGCGGAAATACCGGTCAATGGTGTACGTCTCGCCGACGGTCAGCGGCACCGTGCGCACGAAGTAGAGAAACGACCCGTCATCCAGCGGATTCTTGACGGATGGCAATTCCTTCTTGCCGGCCTCGATGTAGCTGGGCTTCTCCGGAAAGATCTCGAAGCGGCGCTCCACGTCGCGCTTGCCTTCCTGCAATTCCTGCACGAAGCGGAGAGACGCGAGTGTTCCTGTTTCAAACCAGCTTTCGAAAAGGTCGTTGACCTTGTAGAAGAACGTCCCTCCCTTCACACGAAACTGCGTGTGATACACTTCGCGGCCGCGAACCTGTTCGATCCCCATCACTTCCATGCTGCCGGTCCCTACGCGAATCGCGCCGAACTTCACGTCGTAGATCAGGCGCTCCCCAACGCCGAAAGGCACGTCCATGCGCCGCTCTTGCGCCTGCGCCTCTCCGCTGGTTAATGCGATGGCTGCCACGAGAATCTTCGCTATGAACGTCATGAGGTTGCTGCCGTTGAGGTGATTCTTCTGCCCGCGCGTGCCGCACGACCAAAGCGATACAGATTCATCGCTTCGGAAAAGGGCCGAACTCGGCTCGCGCGCGCACGCACGTCGTACCGAGGCTCGACGGGCACGGTTTCTGTCCGCCGCGCGAGGGTCATCGCGGCCAGGAGCAGCTCCACGTTCCCCGCCCATCCATTGCGGACCACCACCGGGGTGTCACCCGCGTGTTTAAGCAGATCGCGGACCACTGAAATCCGATACAGGCGGAAAGAGCCGAAGGGGTCGCGCACCCCCGGGACCGTCACGAATGGTCTGAGGAGCCACGGAGCGACCCGCTGCAGTCGTCGCACCGGAGTTGGGCCAGTCGTCTTCAGCGAACGCTCGGCGATGACGATGTCGGCGCCGCCCTCGAAGCGTTTGACGAGCTCGGGCAGATGCTCCGGCTGGTCCGTGAAATCAGCCTGCATCACGATCATGGCGTCCCGTCGAGGATACCGTGTGCGCCGCGCCACTACCCGGCACAGCGCGTCCAGCGCCGCCGCATAGCCCTTGTGCGTGCCACCCTGCACGATAGTGAGCGGCATTCGCTCCGTGTACGGCTGCAGCGTCTCCACGGTCGTGTCGGTGCTGCCGTCATCGTAGACCACGACCTCGTACTCGCGCGCATACTCCTGGAAGATCTTGCGGATCCGCCAGAGCAGGACGCCGATGGTGGGCGCTTCGTTGTACGCGGGAATCGTGATGTAGAGCACAGAACCTCGGTCCTAGAGAGTGCCGGCTTCGTCGCGAAAGGTAGGTACGCGCCGCGACCCGACGCTACTCCTACCCCATGGGCGACATCGCGTTCGGATTTTTCGCGGCCAGTACGTGCCGGTAGACAGCCTCGGTGCCGCTCACCATGCGCCCAGCATCGAAGAGGCGCGCTCGCGCGACACCAGCCCCGCCCAGCGCACGCCGCGCCGCGACGTTCGCAATTAACCGTGACGCCTCCGCCGCGAATGCTTCGTGCGAACCCGGTGGCACCAGTACGCCACTGACGCCGTGTACGATGAGCTCGCGCAATCCTCCGGTCGCGAAGGCGATGGGCGGCACGCCAAGCGCCATCGCGTCGATGACCGCGGTCCCCAGGCCTTCAACGGAGGAAGGGTGCCAGAGCATATCGAGGCCGCGCATCGCGGCATGGATCTCATCCACGAAGCCGGCTCGAAACGCTTCGACGCCGCCGATGTTGCAGCTGCCCGCGGCGGTGCCGCCGAGCAGCAGGAGGCGTGCGCGGCCTCGCGCCTCAGGGTGCAGTTGCGCGGCGATGCGCTCGAGCACGTGCATCCCTTTCTCGGCGGTCATGGCGCCAACCACACCGCACAGCACCGTGTCGTCAGGCCAGCGGCACTCCCGCCGCCACTCACGAGCGGGGCCCGGCGCGGGGGTTGGCACGCCGGAGTACACCACGTCCACGCGTCCTGGATCCACGCCTCCCTCGACGAGACCATCGCGAACCGCTTCTGAAATCGCAATGAAGCGAGTGACGCGCCATCCGTACTTGAGGCGTGCGCGCCGGGGTGGAAAGGGGACGCGCCGGGTCACCACCAGGGGAATGCTTCGCCGCCTGACGAGAGCGCCCACCGCGATGCCATGCGCGCGCGCGTCGTGTGCGTGGACGATGTCCGCGTTCCATGTGCGCACGAGCGCGCGTACGCGTCGCAGTGCGGCGAAATCCCATTCCGCGCGCATGCGCACCGCCGACGCGGCGACCCCGTTGGCGCGCAGGCGATGCAGCAGGGGGGAGTCGGGGGGCGCGACCACGAGCGGTTCATAGCCCCGCTCGCGCAGCCCATTCGCAAGGAGCAGCACCTGCCGCTGGCCGCCACGCCAGTCGCGGCCCGAATCGATGTGCAATACGCGAAGTGTCATGCCGGCGGCCAACATGAATCGCGAACACGCCAAAGGCAATCCGCCGGCGCCGCTGCGGCGTGCGTCACAGGGGCCAACTCGCGTGTGTGCCGTCCGGCGGGATCATTCGTCACACTTTTAGACGGCGGCACAATGCGCGCCGTCCCGGGGTATCGATCGTCGAGGAGGGTCGAACGATGATTCTCGCGAACGTGCGGCAGCAGCTCGGCAGGGAGGACGCGCAGCTCGCGCTGCGCCTCATCGCGCACGACTCGGGCCGAGAGCTGGATCGCGCCGAGACGGTGCTGCGGGAGCAGGGCATCGACGCGCTGCTGGACGATTCGCGGCTGTTGGACGCCCTGGTACAGGCGCGGCAAGGAGCGCACGCCTCATACGCGCTCTTCGCTTACGTCATCGTTCGACATGCGCTGCGACGCGCCGGAGAGGAAGATCGCACACTCGCCGACTACGTCGCGTCCATTGTCATGCACTTTGGCCTGCGCGATCGCGCCATCCGCGTCGCCGAAAGCGACGACGAGCTGTATCACACGCTCGCGGATCTCGTAGGGGCGGCGGAGGGGCCGGACGCGCAGCGCAACTTTCTCGTGCGCGCGCACCTCGGGAACTACGCGCTCTGGGTGAGTGGTCTCTTTCCCGATCTCATCGAGAGTCGCCGGTGGCGGCGTGGTGGGCCGGACCTGGACTACTTCGAGGACCTTGGCCGCCGCGCCTTTCAGCTTGCCGCGGATCACCAGCTCGCGAACGAGCACGGTCTCGCGACGCTGTACGCGACCGCGGCCCAGCGTTTCGGGTTGCTGCGCGTGGCGCTGAACGCGGTCAGTGACACGTTGTTCTTCCCCGGCGTGCAGTCGCCAGAGCGCCTGATGCGCCAGGTCCGCGACGAGGCCCGCTGGCGCCGGGTGAACTGAGGGCGCCTAACGCCGCACGCTGAGTGCCTGACGCACGGGCAGCGCGGCCACGGCGGCGAAGAGCCGCCGATCCCATGGCTCGGGATCCTGCACCAACTCCTCGGGATGCCATTGCACCCCAAGCACCCACCACGGGTCATCCGGCGCGGTCTCCACTCCCTCGATGAGAGAATCGGGCGCGGTGGCCACGACGTGGAGCTCCGGTGCCACGCGGTCGAGCGCCTGATGGTGAAACGAGTTGACCGCGATGTCGGTGGCTCCAATGACTGTGGCGAGCCGGGAGTCTCCGTCCACCGTGACGCGGTGCGTGCGCTGGTCGCGATTCGCCGCCGCGGCGTGCACGAGCGCACCCGGACGCTCGCTCGCGATGTCCTGCACCAGCGTGCCGCCGAGCGCCACATTGAGGATCTGCATGCCGCGGCAGATCGCGAGCGTCGGCAGCGCCGCCTCGCGCGCCGCCGCGACCAGCGCGATCTCCGTCGCGTCGCGTGCCGGATACGCGGCGTGCGTTGCGGGGTGCGGCGTCGCGCCGTATCGCGCCGGGTCCACGTCAACACCACCGGTAAGCACCAGCGCCGTGACCCCGGACAACCGCTCCGCTGCCTCCGCCGGGTCGTCGAGCGGCGGAATGACGCGCAAGGTGAGGCCAGCGCCGTGCAACGCCTCCACATACGCGGCGTTCAATTTGCCCATGGGCGCCGTGTGCGTGATGCGAGCCGGCGAGGTAATAGCGACGATCATGGTGCGAGGCACCGAATGCGCGGCAGAGGTGTAAGCGGTTGCGAGAGGCGTTGACGAATCCGTATCCTACAGGAGCGTTCACCCCACGTCCATGTTCCAGAAGCTGCGCGAATCACTGCGACACCTCGCTGAAGGCACGCTCCCGCCGGAGGACCGACGGGAGGCGGTGGCGCGCATGAAGGAAACGCTCGTGCACGCACGGCTCGGACTCGACGATCTGCGCACGACCATCGAGCGCACGGGGAAGCAGCTCGCCGCCGAGACGCATGAACTGGAGACGGTGCGTCGCCGACGGACCCTCGCGGAAGGCATCGGCGATAAGGAGACCGTCGCGGTCGCGGAACGGTACGAGCGCCAGCACGCCGAGCGTGTCGCGCTGCTGTCGCGGAAGGTGGAAATGCAGACGGAGGAGCTGCGATTGGCCGAACGCGAAGTGGACGAGATGACGTCCGAACTCAAGATGGCGGCACGCGGAGTTCCCAGCGCTGGTACGATGCCGGGAGGGGCCGCGCCCGCTGCCGTGGATCCATTGACCGAAGACGACCGCGCCCGCGCGGGAGTGCAATCCGAGCTGGATGCACTGGCGCGCGCGCGCGCGCGATCCGCGCACGAGCAGACGGCTGAAGAGAAGCTCGCAGAGCTCAAGCGCCGCATGGGGAGATAGGGCCATTCGCCGCGCCGCCGCAATCGCACTGCTGCTCGCAGCGCTCGTATCACGCGCCGGGCACGCGCAGGACGACATGCGCACTCCCCTGCGTTGCACCGGTCAACGCATCAGCGACATTGTGATCACGACGGAAGATCCGTTCGTCGGCGACATCACGCGACGATGGCGCTGGCTCGGCAGGACGCTGCAGGACCTGCATGTCACCACCAAGGACGATATCGTCAGGCGCTTTCTGCTGTTCGGGGTCGGCGACACGTGCATGGAGCTGCGGCGCGCGGAATCGGAACGTGTACTGCGCGGCCAGCCCTTCCTCGCCGACGCGACGATCACGACGTATGACGACGGTGCCGGCGGCGTCTGGGTCGATGTGGTGACCACCGACGAGATCTCGCTGATCCTCACGGCCGGCACAAAGGGCGCCGGGCGTCCCTCGAAGCTGCGCGTCGGCGACGCGAACTTCATGGGCGAGGCGTTGTCGGCCTCGGTGGAATGGCGCGAAGGGTACTTCTATCGCGACAGCTATGCTGCCCGCGTCACGGACTATCAGTTCCTTGGCCGGCGTTATCAGCTCAGCGCCGGGGTGTCGCGCGACCGTCTGGGCGTCGACTGGAACGTCGAAGCGCGGCAGCCGTTCTTCACCGATCTGCAGCGCGCTGCGTGGCGGCTGAATGCCGGAGCAAGCCGGGATTACGTGACGTTCACCAGGACGGGCGATCATCCGTCGCTGCGCGTCGAGCGCGACTTCATGGACATCGGGGGAATCGTCAGGGTTGGCGTGCCGGGTCGGCTGAGTCTCTTCGGTGCCTCGGTGTCGCAGGAACGCGAGATACCCGACTCGCTCGGCGTCATCATCAGTGACACTGGCGTCCTGGAAGACACCTCGGGAGTGTTGACGTCACGCTATCGCTCCCACCGCACGGCGCGCATCAACGCGCTCTGGGGAGTGCGTAACGTGCAGTTCAAGCGCATGGTGGGAATCGATGCACTGACGGCGCCGCAGGACGTGCGCATCGGCTTTCAGCTGGGGACGCTTTTTGGACGCGGTCTGTCGGTGATTGGTGCCAAGGACGACGACATTTTCGTCTCCATGGACATGTACATGGGTGCCGCAACGGAGCACAGCTTTCTTGCGCTACAAGTGCAGGGCGAAGGGCGCGAGAATTACGATGAGCACCACTGGGATGGTGTGCTTGCGAGCGGGCGCGTGGCCTGGTACGTAAAGCCGAGTGTGCGCAACACCGTCGAGTTGAGTGGCGAGTGGGGCGGAGGGTGGCGCCAACGCGTCCCGTTCCAGCTGTCGCTGGGTGACGTGACTGGCGGCGTCCGCGGGTACGGCAGCTCCGCCATCGGAGGCGGACAGCGCGGCGTCGTGCGCCTGGAAGAACGAGTGTCCGTGCGCCGCGTGCGCAATTTCGCGCAATGGGGTCTGGCCGCGTTCGTGGACGCGGGTCAGATGTGGGCGGGCGACGCACCCTTTGGCGTGGACACGGATGTGAAGTATGGCGCCGGCATCGGACTGCTCGCGGCCGTGCCTCCCCGATCGCGCCGGCTCTGGCGCGTGGACGTCGCGTTCCCGCTGTCCCCAACGGACGGCAAGCGCTGGGAGTTGCGCGTGACGAACACCGACCGTTCGCGCGTCTTCTGGCGCGAGCCCAACGATCTGCGACGCAGCCGTGCGCGCTCAGTGCCGACGAGTGTGTTCAGCTGGCCCTAGCGCCTAACGGCGCTGGCGCTCCGAGCGCCAGCGCCAAGCGTCAGCCAATGGCGGCGGTGTCCCGACCGGTCGTTGCGATCATCTTCCGGATCGGCACGATGAGCAACGCCAGCACCGCCGCGGCAATCATCAGGAACACCGTCGTCGCGGTGAACAGTGTCGGCATCTCCTCGAGCTTGTTCGGGTCCACGTGACCGCCCACGAGTCCCGCGATGAGGTTGCCCACCGCTGTCGCGAGGAACCAGATGCCCATCATCTGCCCCACGTACTTGCGCGGCGACAGTTTGGTCATGGACGAGAGCCCGACCGGGCTGAGGCACAGCTCGCCAAGGGTCTGAAGGAAGTAGCTGGCGATCAGCCACCAGGACGATACGAGCGTTCCGGGGCCGCCTCTCACGACGGCGTTGGCCGCCCAGATCATCAACATGAAGCCCAGGCCCGCGAGAAAGAGTCCCAGCGCGAATTTCGCAGGGCTCGAGAGATCGCCGCGATTGCGGGCGAGCGTCACCCACAGCGCGGCGAACGCCGGCGCGAGCAGGATGATGAACAGCGAGTTGAAGGACTGGAACCAGGTGGCGGGCACCTCGAAGCCGCCGATGGTGCGCCGGGTGAAGTCTTTCGCGAAGAGATTGAGCGAAGTCGGGGCCTGCTCGAAGGCCGCCCAGAAGATGGCCGCGAAAATGAACAGCACGAAAATAACGGCAACGCGCTTCTTCTCATCGCTCGTCAGGCCGCCCGCGACGAAAATATACAGGAAGTACGCGACCGCCATGCCGACGAGCACGTACGTCATGTACTGGCCGACGGCGAGCGGATTGATCGAGAACACGCCCGCCGCCGTCAGAACGATCACCAGTGCCAGCAGTCCGAGCCCCACCGCGAGCGTCAGTTTGACGTTGCGTTCCTGACGCGCCTGCACCGCAGGGTCGGGGTGGCGCGTCGGATGCAGCCCGATCGTCCCGAGCGTCTTCTGTGCGCGCAGAGTGTAGAGCACGAGACCGATCAGCATGCCCACTCCCGCCGCGCCGAAGCCCCAGTGCCAGCCGACCTCTTCGCCGAGGTATCCCGTGATGAGCTGGCCCGCGAACGCGCCCAGATTGATGCCCATGTAAAAGATCGAGAAGCCCGCGTCGCGGCGCGCGCCGCCTTCGGGATACAGATCGCCCACGATCGCGGAGATGTTCGGCTTGAGCAGGCCGGTGCCGAGCACGATGAGCACGAGGCCGAGGAAGAAGGGCAGCTTGCCGCGTGCGAACGAGGACAGTCCGATGCACAGATGCCCCGCGGTGATGAGCACGGCGCCGTACTGAATCGCGCGCCGCAGGCCGAGGAGCCGGTCAGCGACCCATCCGCCTGGCAGCGACGCGAGATACACGCAGGCGGCGTAGATGCCGACGATCGCGGACGCTTGCGCGCGCTCGAAGCCGAAGCCGCCGTCCTGCAGCGCGGCGGCCATGAACAGCACGAGCAGCGGACGCAGGCCGTAGTAGGAGAACCGCTCCCACATCTCCGTGAAGAACAGCGTGGAGAGGCCGCGCGGATGCCCGAAGAAACCGCGGCTGTCGCTCGAAGGCGGTTGGTCCAGTGTGGTCGCGACCCGATCGGTGGTAGGCCTCACGAAGACGTCCTCGTCGGTTGAGATGAGCGTGTGCGAAGCGGCGGCGCCGCCGTCAGGCTACGATGTGCAGTGCAGCCAGCGGTAGATATCGGTCGGGGGGATGCGTCGCGCCAGCCTCACGCTGCGCCTCCCAGGTCACGGTGGTCGGTGTCTGCTTGATGCAAGCCACCCAGTGGCCCGGCGCCTTTTCCTCGAGGGGCGGCACGATCCGCCCGCACGCGGCGTCACGCGCGGGATGGTGGCAGCGCGGGTGGAAGACGCACCCGGACGGGGGTGTCGCCGGTGACGGAACATCCCCGGTCAACACGATGCGCTGCCGCCGCGCCACCGGATCGGGGACCGGCACAGCCGACAGCAACGCCTGCGTGTACGGCATCAGCGGCTCG
>JANNOC010000400.1:0-2708 GCA_031398865.1 Gemmatimonadota bacterium
GTCTTCGACAACGAGTGGAACTCGATCGCCACCTCGCGAGCACCCTCGATCTGGAAGATGCTGGGTGGCACGTAGCCGTCGAACGCCAGCTCCGAGTACGCATTGTCGTACACCAGCAGGATGTCATGTTCCCGGCAGCGCCGCACGACGACCTCGAGATACTCGCGCGGCGCGATCGCGGCCGTCGGATTGTTGGGATAGTTCAGGTACAGCATCCGCGTTCGCCGCAGCACATCCGGTGGAATGTCGTCCAGGTCCACGAGGAAGTCGGTGCGCGGACGCAGCGCATAGCGGAACGGCGTCGCTTCGCTGAGCAGCGTGCCGCCGAGGTACGCGAGGTATCCGGGTTCGGGAACGATCGCGACGTCGCCGCGCTGCAGAAACCCCAGCGCCAGATGGGAGATGCCTTCCTTTGAGCCGATGAGCGGGACGATCTCCGTCAACGGGTCGAAGCGCAGTCCGAAGCGGCGCTGCATCCACGCTGAGATGGCGTCACGAAACGCCGGCAGCCCCAGCCCGAATCCGTAGCGGTGCAGCGCCGGCGTATGCGCGCCCTTCACGAGCGCCTCGACCGCGCGTGCCGGCGGCGCCAGGTCCGCATCGCCCGCCCCGAGATCGATCAGATCCACGCCGCGCGCAAGCAGGTCGCGCTTCTTCTGCGGAATCGCGGCGAGGGGATACTCGGGAAGACTCGTGAAGCGCGGGGTAACTGGCGGCACGCAAGAGCGGGGCAATGTGTGGAGGCGACGCGGGCGCTACATATCCCCAGTAATGTAAGCCAGCAGTGCCGGGATGCGTCAGCGGTCGCCGTAGAAAGCCCGGATGGCGGGCAGCATGTCGTGCCATGTCCCCGTCAGCCGGCGCGCGGGCGGGAGGGCCTCGACCAGTCCGTGGCCATACCGCTTGGTGACCACGCGCGAGTCGGCAAGCACGACCACACCGCGGTCGGTGGCGCTCCGAATCAGCCGGCCAAATCCCTGCTTCAGACGCAGTGCCGCGTTAGGCAGCATGTACTCCGTGAACGGGTCGCCGCCGCGCTGTTCGATCGCCTCACAGTGCGCCGCCGTCATGGGATCGGTGGGCACCCGGAAGGGGAGTTTGGCGATGAGGAGCCCGCGCAGCGCGTGCCCGGGAACGTCCACTCCTTCCCAGAAGGACGCCGTGCCGAGAAGCACAGCACGTTCGGAATCGCGAAAACGTGACAACAAACCGTCCCGGCCGTCTTCGCCATGCACGAGCAACGGCCACCGACGATCCACGCCGCGCGCCCGCAGATCGCTCGCCGCCTGCCGCACGTCGCGATGGCTGGTGAAGAGCACGAAGATCCCGCCGTCCGCCGCATCCGCGAGATCGAACGCCAGCGCCGTCACGCGCGACAGGTGCGCGGCGGCATCGATGTTCGGCGCCGGAACGTCCGATGGGATCGCAAGAATCGCCTGGCGGGCGTACTCGAACGGCGACGCAAAGATTGCGGTGCGCGGCTCGAGCTCCGGTACGTCGAGCCCCAAGCGCCGGCTGATGAAGTCGAAGCGAGTGTCCGTCGCCAGCGTCGCACTGGTGACAATGACCGTCTCGAGCCGGGCGAACAGATCATCGCGCAGAATCGGCGCGAGGTCGAGCGGCACGACAGTCGCGCTCACATTGCGATCGCGCACTCCCCCGCTCACCTCGAGCCAGCGCACCTGTTCCTGTCCTCGGCGTTCCGCACCAGGACGCAGAGCGCGTCGTAATCCATCGCCTGCGACCTGCAGCCGTCTGGCCACCGCGCGCATTTCCGCCAGCAAGGGAATGATCGCTGCGTCGCCACGACGTGGTCCCTCGCTCTCCAGTCGCTCCCGCACCATGCGCAGCCCGTCCGCCAACAGCTCGATCTGCGCCAGCAGGTCGTCGAGCGCAGCGTCGAGCCCTGCACTCCAGACGGGATGGGTGTCGAAGTCCGGACCAAGACGCATGACGGGATCCCTGCCCTCGTCCACTACAGTCTGAAGCAGGTCGAAGACAAGACCCCCTTTCTCCCGCGCGCCCTGGACCGCTGGCGCGAGGCGCGCCTGCACCAGGTCGAGGCTCGCCGTGCTCAGAAGATCCCGGCGTGATGACAGCTGCTGCATGAGCGCATGCAGCAAGCCCTTGCCGCGCCGCTCCAACCGGTTGAATAGCCGGTGCAGCGTGCGGCGCGTGACCGTGCTCCCCAGGTGGCTCACGGCGGCTCCCTCCAGATGGTGTCCTTCGTCCACCACCAACCGCTGGTACGCCGGCAGTACCGCCGCGTCATCCCAATTTTGCTGCGCGCGGCGGACGGCAACGTCGGACAGGAGCAGGTGGTGATTGACGACGATCACATCCGCTTGCGCGGCGCGCTGCCGCGCCTTGAAGAGGAAGCACGCCGAGAAGTGCGGACACGTGAGGCGGAGACACAAGTCCGGCTCCGCAGCTACTTCGTCCCAGACTTCCGGGCGTGGCGGTGTCGCCAGATCCGCGAGCGAACCATCCGCGGTACGCGACGCCCAGGTCGCGATGCTGGCAAGCTCGCCGTCCGTTCCATCGTCGAAGAGCGCGCGGCCCGCGGCGCGCGCCTGCTCCAGCCGGAGCAGGCACAGGTAGTTGCGCCACCCTTTCAGCAGCGCAAATCGCACGGGCTGGTCGCTGAGCAGATCGGCCAGCAGCGGCAGGTCCTTGCCGAAGAGCTGTTCCTGCAGCGTGATCGTGTT
>JANNOC010000061.1:0-1829 GCA_031398865.1 Gemmatimonadota bacterium
GCCAGAGCCAGGCTGAGGCCACGGGTCGGCTCATAGATGGCTACAGGCTACACCGATGGCGGAACCTGCCGCGCGGAAAATGCGCCCCACCCCGCGTCGCGGACGATCTCCCCAATCGCTTCGAACGCGGCGTTCGCGGCGTGGATTCCGCAGTAGATGGCCTGCTGGAGCACCACCTCCTTGATCTCGCCGACGGTCAGACCTCCGTCGGCCAGCGCGGCGCCGACGTGCACCCGAAACTCGTCCCAGCGCCCAAGTGCGACGAGCGTCCCGATCACCGCCAGCCGGCGGGAGCGCACGTCGAGCCCGGGGCGGGCCCAGATTTCCCCCCAGGCGTAGCGTGTCAGCAAATCCTGAAACTCCGCGTTGAGATCGGTCGTTCGCGCGATCGCCCGGTCAACGTGTCCGTCTCCAAGGACCGCGCGCCTCATCTTCAGGCCGGCCGCGCGACGTTCGCTGTCATTCATGCGTGGACCCTCTCCCTGAGTTGATGACCGCCAGCACCTGTTCGTTGAAGTCCTCTGCCTGCTCGACGTTGGCCAGGTGCGCGGCGTCGAGCGTGACCATCCGCGCGCCGTGGATGGAGGCGCAGATCATCTCCGCGTTCGCGGGAGGAGTGGCCACGTCGCTGGCGCCGGCAATCGCCAGCGTCGGGGCGCCGATTCGCGAAATCGCTCCGAGAAGATCCGCGTCGCGAAGCGCCGCGCAGCACCCGATGTATCCCTGTGGCGAACCGGAGGCCAGGGTGCGCCGGAACGTCGCCACGATATCAGGGTGCGCCACCCGGAAGCTCGGGGTGAACCACCGCGCCATCGCGCTGTCGGCGATACCCTCCAGGCCCGTCGTCCGGACCTGCCGGATGCGTTCCTCCCAAAGAGCCTCGGTGCCGATACGGGCGCCCGTGCTGGCGAGCACGAGCGTCGTCACGCGGCGCCGCGCGTGAAGGGCGAGCCACATGGCCGTGATCCCCCCGAGTGACATCCCGCAGACATGTGCGCGCTCCGCGCCGGCCGCATCGAGGACCGCGAGGGCGTCGCGACCGAGCTGGTCGATCGTGTACTCGCCCGCAGGATCCGCGGACGCGCCGTGACCCCGGGTGTCGTAGCGGATCACCCGGTGCCGTTGGGCAAGCGACGCCACTTGCCCCTCCCAGAGATCCAGTGTCGTCCCCAGCGAATTCGACAGCAGCAGCGCCTCCCCGGCCGCAGGGCCGTCAACGCGGCAGTGCAGGCGGCACCCGTCGCTGACGACGTCAATCGTCGCCATTCGGATCCATGCGTTTGATGTCGCGCTTGAGGTCGGCGATCTCGCGTCGAGCGAGTGTGTTCTCGACAAACGCGCGCGCCGCGCCGAGATACGCCTCTGGCGACAGCGTGCGCTCGATCTCATGGCGATCCAGCACACGCGTCACGACGGCATCGTCCGCCAGGACGTCGCACAGCGACCGTCCCTCGGTGAGGGCGCGACGGCATGCCGCTCCGACACGCTCGTGCGCGACTGTCCTGCCCAGCTGTGGCGCCAGCCGCATCATCACAGCTTCGGCCATCACCAGACCGTTCGTGAGGTCGAGATTCGCGCGCATCCTGGCGGGGTCCACGATGAGGGCGTCGAGCGCTCCCGCCACAGCCCCAGCCGCGTCGCCAGCGACCAGCACGAGCTCGGGCACGGCCTCCCATTCGGCCTGCCACCCGCCGAGCCCGCGTTCGTGCTCCTGCGGCATCGCGCTGAGTACTGTGGCGACGAGCCCCGGCGCGCGCGCACGGCCGCCGCGAGGGCGATCGCGGCGCGCACGGGATTCCGCTTGTGCGGCATGGTGGACGAGCCTCCCG
>JANNOC010000065.1:0-6265 GCA_031398865.1 Gemmatimonadota bacterium
CGGCGTTCGCTCGGTCGCCCGAGGCTGCACGGCGCATGGGCGAGCGACGCGAGATCTACGGTTTGCGCAAAGGCGACGTGGAGTTCCCCGCCGAGGCCTCCATATCCAAGCTCCGCACCCGGGAGGGGTGGCTGTTCACCGTGGTGCTGCGCGACATCACGGCGCAGAAACGCATCGCGCGCGACCAGCGCTTTCTCGGAGACGCGAGTGTTGCCCTCGCGCGCTCGCTCGACCTGGATCTCTCCCTCCGTGCCGGCGTGCAGATCCCCGTTCCTGCGCTGGCGGACTGGTGCCTGATTGATCTTGCCGCGGGCGAGCAGCCCGCGCGTCGGGTCGCGAGTACGCACGAGCGCCCGGTTGCGGAGCAGGCCTTGCGGGAGATCGAGCGCGCCGGACCGCCGGCCCTCGCGCGCGGCGTGATCACGGACGCCGCTCCCGGAGGGCATTTCTGGGACAGCGTCGATGAGCGCTGGCTGCAGACTTTCATGCCGCCCGCCGCGGCGCGCGCCGCGGCTGCGGCGTTAGGCGCACGCCGCGCGCTCGCGGTACCACTGGTCGCGCGCGGCCGCGCGATCGGCGCGGTGCTGCTCCTCGCGGCGGACGACGGGACGCCCGGCGACCCCAGGGACGCGGCGTTGGCGGGCGAGTTCGCGTCGCGGCTCGCCGGCGCCATCGACAATGCGGCGCTGTACGAAGCGACGCGGCGCGCCACACGCGCGCGTGACGAAGTGCTGAGCATCGTGTCGCACGACCTGCGCAATCCGGTCAGCGCCATCGCGATGTGTGCCCGCGTCCTGCGTGACACGCCGCCGGTGCACGAGGAGCAGCGGCGCGAGCTCGCGAACACGATTCATGAGGCCACCGACCTGATGGGGCGGCTCATCCAGGATCTTCTCGACGTCACCAGTCTCGAGGCGGGACGGCTTGCCTTCGATCGTGAGCCACACGAGGTGCGCCCGCTGGTTGATGCCGCTATCGCCTCGCTCCAGGCGTCCGCGGACGAGCGCAGCATCTCGGTCGTCCCCGATGTGCCTTCGTTGCTGCCGCTCGTCCTGGTTGACGCCGGACGCGTAAATCAGGTGCTCGCCAATATCATCGGCAACGCCGTCAAGTTCTCGAACGACGGTGGGCGCGTCACCGTCGGCGCCGAGGTTCGGGAGGGCGTGGTCGTCGTTACGGTCGAGGATACGGGCCCGGGCATCGCCCCGGAGCACCTCCCCCACGTGTTCAACCGCTACTGGCACGCCCGCCAGGAGCAGCAGGCGCACGGACACGGACTGGGCCTCGCTATCGCCAAAGGGATCGTGGAGGCGCACGGCGGCCGCATCTGGGTGCGCAGCACTCTTGGTAAGGGAAGCGCGTTCTCGTTCTCGCTGCCGGCTGACGACGGCGCGGTGTCATCGCCTGCTCTCGTGCGCGACTCGAGAGCCGCCTCCGCGCGGTAGCGGCACGGCCGGGAGCGAACCTCCCACCCAACGCTAGGGCCTTCCCGGACACATGCCGGGATGGATCTCCTACAGACAGCGCGCCCTGCGCATGCGATTCTCCTCTGCGAGAGCACTTCATCCCCGCATGCGGAGCCTCCCATGGGCATCACCACGAGTGCAGTCCCTCATAACATCCCGCGCTCCCCTGACGGCGGCGGCACCCGGCACCGCGGTGACATCCTCGTCGCCGTCTCCGGGGGCGAAGACGTGTCCCCCGCCTGGACCGCGGGGCGCCTCCTCGGAAATCAGTTCGGAGTTCCCGTACGCATCGTCTCGGCGGTCGACCCGGCCGAAGACTATGCGTCGCTCAGCAATATCAGCGAGATGGCCGCAGGTCTCGAGAAGTCGCTACGCGCGATGCGCGATGCCGACATCCGCAGGCGACTGCGGGACATTGGCTTTCGGCTGGAACCGAGCGAGGTGGACGTGCTGGCCGGCAGTCCCGCGCACGCGCTGGAGACCGTGGCCCGGGAGCGTCGCGCGCAACTCATCGTCATGGGTCGCCGCAAACATCGGCTCGTCGGGCGAATCCTGGGCGGCGAGACCGCCTTCCGCACGTTGCGGGCGGCGCGCCTTCCTGTCCTCACGACGGGTAGCGCCTGGAACGCGTTGCCGGGAACCATCGTCGTCGCCATGGATTTTTCCGCCGCGAGCGTCGCCGCGGCACAGTGCGCGCTGGACATGGCCGCGGAGGGTGCCACGGTGCACCTGGTGCACGTCTGGATGCGCAGCGACAGCACGCACCCGGCGCACTCCCGCAGCAACTTCATCTACGAATCATCGCTCCCGGAGCGCTTCGGCCGCGCGGGGCGAGCATTACGCGTACCGGGCGGTGCGACACTTCGCAACGTTGTACTAACGGGAAAACCGGTGGAGGAGCTGGTGTCGTTCGCCGAGGAGCTTGGCGCTGATCTTATCGCGAGCGGGACCCGTGGGGCGGTGTTGTTCGATCGTCTCATCATCGGAAGCGTGGCGAACGGTTTGCTGCGCTCCACCACCTGCGCGGTGCTGGTCGTTCCGGCAGCTCCCACCGCCGAATCGGAGCGCCTCGAGCAGATCGTGGCGGGCCGGGTGCTCAGCAGCGGGCCGGAGGAATGGACGGCGCTCCTCGAGGCGTTCTCCGCGCGCAACCAGGCGAGGCGGAGCGTGCTGGAAGTGGACGACCCCGCCGTCGGGGCGCAGATCCAGCAGCGCGGCTATTTTTTCCGCGGCGCGACGTACGACCCACGCGAAGGGAGCGTCCAGCTCATGTTCGGCGCGCGGGACCGCAGCGCCGTGCACCTCACGCGCTCGATTCACAACCCGCGGCAGATCGCTATCCGCCCTGCCGACCTGGGGTCGGAAGAGGTGCTCCGTGTCGCGCATGGGACCGGTCACACCCTATTGAGCTTCCTCCCATGATGCACACACCGATTCGTCGGGGATTCCCCGACACAACTGCTGGTGGCATCCCGACGGCGGTATCGACAGACACCGACGAGCTTCTCCTGCATGAGCAGCGTCGCGCCATCGCCAACCTGTCGCGGGATGCGCTGTACGATCCCATGAAAAGCGCCCGCGTCGTCCAAGTCGAGGCCAGCGCCCTCCTGTCGCCTCATATGGTAGAGCGCGAAGTAAAGCGCGCGCCGACGAGCAAGACGGTGCCGCATGCGCCTCAACCGCGTTTGCTCCTGGCCGTGCTGGAGGTGCCGCTCGTGTGGAAGCTCGTCGGTGCGAACGCCGTGGTGCTGCTCGCCGCCGCCGGGGTTGCGCTCGGCGCAGGGTGGCGCCCGACAGGGATCGAGCTGCTCGCCGACGTCGCGGTTGTACTTGCGGCGCTGGCGGCGAGCGTCGGTCTGGTCGTTCTCGCCCTCCGCCCGCTACGAACGCTCGAAGCGGTGGGGGGACGCGTGTGGGCCGGCGACTTCGCGGCACGGGTGCCCGTGTCCGCACTCGCCGACCGCGACATGGCCAGGCTGTCGCGCACCTTCAACCTCGTGCTGGACGCTGTCACCTCGGACCGTACCCGCATGCGGCGGCTTGCGTCAGCCACGATTCGAGCGGGCGACGAGGAGCGCTCGCGCATATCCGCGGAGCTGCACGATTCGGCGGCGCAGTCCATCGCCGGACTCACGTATCAGTTGAGCGCCCTGGCCCACACGGAAGCGGCAGCGCCGTTGAGCGCCGAGCTGGAATGCATGCGCGCGTCCGCGTCCGAAGTGCTGGAGCAGGTGCGGCTTCTCGCCCAGCTGGTGCACCCGCGCGTGCTCGACGACCTCGGGCTCGCCGCGGCGCTGGCGCAGCTCGTTCGCGAGCTGCAGCACTCCGGCGGCGCGATGATTATCATTTCGGCCGAGGAGGAGGCCGCGCGGCGCTTGAGCATACCGGAGGCGGCCGCGCTGTACCGCGTCGCGCGTGAATCACTCGGCAACGCGCTCCGCCATTCTTCGGCCAAGCACATCAGTGTTATTCTGCAGCCATTGAACAGCGTTGGTGTCCGCCTCGTGATCGAAGACGACGGGCGCGGCTTCGACCTCGATCGGGCCGAAGACGCGCATCCTCTCGCTGGCATCTTCACGATGCGCGAACGAATGTCTCTGGTGGGCGGGAGTCTCATCCTGACGGCGGAGCGGAACAAGGGGACGCACGTGGTCGCGGAGATCCCGGCGCCCGCGGCTGACATCGACCACGAGGCCGATACGACATGACGGACGACATGATAACGGTGGTGCTCGCCGACGATCACGCGGTCGTGCGAGCAGGATTGAAGGCAGTGCTCGGCGCCGCACCTGATATCCGCGTGATCGGGGAAGCGAAGAACGGGCGCGAGGCAGTGGCGATGGCGGAGCGCCTGAAGCCGAACGTCCTCGTCATGGATCTCACCATGCCGGAGCTCGACGGTCGCGCCGCGACCAAGCAAATCGCCGACCTCCAGCTTTCCACGCGCGTGCTCGTGCTGACGATGCACGCGGAGGAGGAATATCTCATGCCCGCGCTCGAGGCCGGGGCCGCCGGCTACCTCGTGAAGAGCGCGGCGGACCGGGAGCTCGTGGACGCCGTACGCGCCGTCGCGCACGGCGATATGTACGTGGGTCCTTCGGCTGGGCGGGTCCTGGCCAAGTCGCTCACGGCCAAGGACCCGGCCAAGGCCGAACGCGGACAGTACGCGAAGCTGAGCGATCGAGAGAAGGATGTGCTCCGCATGGTGGCGGAGGGATACAGCGCTCCGGAGATCGGTGAGAAGTTGTTCATCAGCCCAAAAACCGTTGACACCTACAAGCAGCGCATCAGCGAGAAGATGGGCCTGTCGCATCGCGCCGACTACGTGAAGCTTGCCCTCCGCCTGAAGCTGATGGGCACCTAGAGCTGAGAGCGGGCGGTCTCGCGCTGCACGATGGCGGCCACACCTTTCGCGAGAAGGCCACCCTCGGCGCAGAGGTCACACCATCCGGGTCTTCCACGCTCCCCGCCTGAAGACCACCGCGCTCACCACGGCCAGCGTGGAGAATGCCACCGTGACCGCGAGAAATACCCCCTGCGGCCCCATACCCATCGCGTGCGCCAGCACCCACGCCACGGGCAGCTCGAACAACCAGAAGACGAACAGGTTGATCCACGTCGGCGTCTGTGTGTCACCCGCCCCGTTGAATGACTGCGTCAGTACCATGCCGTAGGCGTAGAAAAGAAAGCCGCAGGCGATCGTTCGCAGCGACCCGACCGCGAAGACGGCGACCGCCGGATCGCGGGTGAATATCGCGACGATCGGCCGCGCGAACACCACGAACAGAGTTCCTATCGCGCCGAGGAAGACCAGATTGTAGAAGCCGGCTTTCCACACCGCGGCCTCGGCGCGATCCGGCTTCCCTGCGCCTAACGCCTGACCGACCATGGTGGCCGCGGCGTTGCTCATCCCGTACGACGGGAGCAGCGCGAAGATCACGATGCGAATGCCAATGGTGTAACCAGCCAGTGCCGCGCTTCCAAAGCTCGCCAGGATGCGCACGAGACCGATCCAGCTGGCCATCCCGATGAAGACCTGAAACGTCGCCGACGACGACAGCCGCATCACGCGGCCGATCAGTTCGGGATCCACGCGAACATGGCGCGCATGCACCTGGATGCGCGATCCGGGACGAAAGAGATGGCTCATCGCCCACAGCGCGCCGGTGCCGCGGCCGATCGTCGTCCCGATGGCGGCGCCCTCGATCCCCAGCGCGGGGAATGGCCCCCACCCGAACACCAGCGCCGGCGCCAACACGATGTTGATCCCGTTCGCGAGCCAGAGCACGCGCATCGCGATGGCGGCGTCGCCAGTACCGCGAAAGATCGCGTTCACGAGGAAGAGCAACACGACACTCGCGCTCCCACCGAGCAGGATGCGCGTGAAGTTGACGTTCTCGAGCACACCGGGCGATGCACCCATCACGCGCAGCAATTGTGGCGCGAACACGGCGCCGACGACGCCGACGATGGCGGATATGCCGACGCCCAGCACAATCACCTGGGCGGCGGTGTGCGCGGCGCCCTCCTGATCCTTTTCGCCGATGCGGCGCGAGACCATCGCCCCGGCACCGATGCTCACCCCGATGCACAGCGCATACACAATGGTCATGAACGACTCGGTCAGCCCGACCGTCGCGACGGCGTCCGCACCGAGACGCGCGACGACGAACACGTCCACGACGGCGAAGACACTCTCCATGACCATCTCGAGCACCATGGGCACCGACAGCACGAATATCGCGCGCCCAATCGGCCCCTCGGTGAAGTCTCGGCCGGGCGCGCCGCGCAGCCCTTCC
>JANNOC010000154.1:0-8188 GCA_031398865.1 Gemmatimonadota bacterium
CGAGCGGCGCGGCAGCACCACACGCGTGGTGCATCCCATTGATCTGCTGGACGCATCGTACGCCCGCCCACTGTAGCGTTCGGTCGGCGCCGCGTTGTAGCTTCCAGCCATGATAGACGCAATCCTGCTCGAGTTCGAAGACATCGTCGCCGAAACACGGGAGTTGCGTGAGGTGGCCCTCGCGCATGCGCTCGCGAACGAGGGGATCGTCGTGGGTGACGCGGAGCTCGAGTCGGGCCGCGGACTTCCCGTGCGCGCCAGCGTCGCGGCAGCGTGCGTGTGCGCCGGCGTCGAGCGGGACGACACCGCGCTCGACCTTCTCGCGCTGCGCGCGGAACGCCGCTTCGCCGAGGTGGCGGGCAAGGGACTCTCGCTCGTTCCCGGAGCCATGGCGTTTCTGGAGGCGATTGTCGCGCGCGTACCGGTGGCCGTCGTGACGCGCGCGAGCCGGCGGGAGGTGGAGTTCGTGCTGTCGCTCGCGCGACTCGAGCATCTCGCGTCCGTAGTGGTGGCGTCGGATGATGTCCGCGCGCCGCAGCCGTCGCCCGAGGGCCACGCCAAGGCGCTGCGACGGCTCGCGTCCCGGGGCCATCGTGTGGCGCATGGTGTCGCACTCGAGAGCGCGGCGTGCGGCGTGCGTGCGGCACGCGCCGCGGAAGGAGGGCTGCGCGTCATTGCGGTGGGCTCCCTCCCGGCCCACGAAGCGTTGCTGGCTGACGCGATGATCCCGTCAATCACCCACGCCACGGTGGACAGTCTCGCCGTGCTGCTCTCGTTGCCTCGGCAACACGCGCGATGACGGTTCTCGTTCCACCGGGAAACGACGCACCAGCGACGGCAGACATCGAGGGCCACGTCGTGGCGCTGCATTACGGCGATCCGGCCGCGGAGTACGCGTCGTTGCGCACCGGTGTCATCGTCGTGGATCGTAGCCATCGCCATCGTTTGCGCATGACCGGGCGTACCGCCGCCGAGATGCTGACGGGGCTGGTCACCAATGACGTGAAGGCGCTCTCCCCCGGACTCGGCCAGTACGCCGCCGCGCTGACCGCGAAGGGCAAGATCGTCGCCGACCTGCGCATTTTCGCTCAGGAGAACGACAGCTTCCTGATTGACACGTCGCGCCGTGCCGCCGCGGGGTGGATGCAGGTCGTGCGAAAATACGTCAACCCGCGACTCGCGGCGTACGCGGATCAATCCGACTCCACGAGCGACATCGGCGTCTTCGGCGCGCGTGCCACGCAGGCAGTGTCCGAGTGTTGCGGTCTGGATGCGGCGATGTTGGGTGAGCTCGCTCCGTACTCGCATTGCGCCGCGACCGTGGTGGGAATGGCAGTCACGGTTGCCCGGGTGCCCGACCTCGAGGTGGACGGCTATGAGCTCTTCGCACCCGCCGACTCGCTCGACGCGCTGCTTCGGCACCTCACGGAATGGAACGGCGCAATGCTCGCAGGATTGTCCGCGTGGGAGGTCGCGCGCATCGAAGCCGGACGTCCGGAGTGGGGCCTCGACATAGACGAGACGACGATCCCCCAAGAGGCGAATCTCGATGAGCTGCATGCCATTTCGTATACGAAGGGTTGCTATACGGGACAGGAGACCGTGGCGCGCGTGCACTTCCGCGGCCATGTGAACAAGCACCTCCGGGGAGTGCGGTGCTCCACGCTCCCCGGCGAGTCACTGCCGCCGAAGACCCAGCTGTTCGACGACGCGGCGAAGACGGTCGGGGACGTGCGCAGTTTTGTCGTCTCTCCGCGACTGGGCGGGATCGCGCTCGCCATGATCCGTCGTGAAATTGCGCCCGGCACGACACTGACCGCCAAGTGGGACGGCGGCGGTGCCGCGGTCACCGTGTCCGGCCTCCCCTTCGGGGCGTAGTTGGCGCGCGCGCTTGTCACGGGCGCGACCGGCATGCTGGGGTCCGCGCTCGCCGAACGTCTCGTCGCTGATGGATGGGACGTGCACGCGCTGGTGCGGGAGCCCGCGTCCGCTCGCTGGCTGGAGACGGCCGGCGTCACGATACATCGCGGCGACATCCTCGAGCGCGACGCCCTCGCCGCGGCGGCGTCCGGCTGCGGCGCCATCTTCCACGCCGCGGCGGCGATGACGCCGCGTGGGGGATGGGAATCGTATCGCATGCCTAACGTGGACGGCACCCGCAATGTGCTGTGGGCAGCCCAGCGTGCGCGGGCGAGACTGCTGCATGTGAGCAGCGTGGCCGTGTACGGACCGGACGCGCGCTATCGCGACGGACTCACCGACGAGACCGCGCCACTCGGTCCGTTGCCGGAAGCGGCGTACTATGCGCGCTCGAAGCGGGAAGCCGAGGAGCTCGTACTCGCCGCGCACGCGCGCGGGGACGTCTGGGCAACGGCAGTGCGCCCCTGTGTGGTGTACGGACGGCGGGACCGGCAGCTCGTTCCACGCACCGCGCGCATGATGCGATTCGGCGTCGCTCCGCTGATCGGCGGCGGGCGTACGACCATGCCGCTCGTGCACGCCGCCAACGTCGCGGACGCCGCGGTTCGCGCGGTCGCGTTCGATGGCGCTGGCGGACGTGTCTACAACACGGCCAACGATGACGACGTGACCGTGCGGGAGTTCCTGCGCCTGGCGGGCGAAGGGCTGGGCCGGCGCATCATCCCGGTGCCCGTGCCGTACGCGATCGCCACTGCCGGCCTGCGCGTCGTGCGGGGCGTGGCCGCGATGACCCTCGGTCGCGGCGCCAGCGCGATGGTGGGCGCATCGCTCAACTTTCTCACGCGCGACAATCCGTTCTCCTCGGAGCGAGCCTACCGCGAGCTCGGATGGTCACCCCCCGTTCTCCACCGGGTGGGACTTCCGGACGCGTTCCGCTACTGGCACGAGCATCGGTCCTGAGCGGGGTTGGTGCGCGGATGCAGGACGCAAAAAAGGGCGCGGACAATCCGCGCCCTTCCCGCCTGCAACCCGGCCAGTGACTACGGCTTCTTCATCATCGCGGAGTCTTTCTTCATCATCATCATTGAATCCTTCATCATCGAATCCTTCATCGCCATCGAATCCATGGGCATCGGCGTCATGGCGGGCGCGGACGTGTCGGACATCTTTTCATCCTTGGTGGTGCATGCGGCGATCACGAGGACAGCGGCGACGAGGGCCAGGCGCTTCATGTACTTTTCTCCTTGAGGGGGCGGTTAGTACCTGAGCCAATGTCCATGCGTTCTGTGCAGCGGGACTCGGATCAAGCTTCGAGAATGTAAGGCATCAGGCACCGCTGTCAATAGTTATCGCGCCGTCCAAGTCTTACCACCCCAAGGGTTTCGAGCCTCTCTGCATGGCGCGCTGCAGCGCTGTCCGCACGCTGCCCGCACGCGCCGCCTTGCCCGGCTTCGCGCGAGAAGTCACTATGCAACAACGTCTTGGAGCCGCGCTTCGGGCGACACACCGCACGCCCGGCCGCGCCTCGTTCCCCAGGAGATGATGTCGGTGCCTTCCTCTGTTCGTCGCCCGGAAACTCTCGGTGCCCTGAAGCGTTCCCCTCACGTTGCGCGCGCTCGCCGTAGCGTGAAGGACGAGCTGCGCGGCAACCTCCTCGCGCGCATTCAGGAGGGGAGCGCGCTGTTCGAGGGCGTCATCGGCTACGAGGAGACGGTGATGCCTCAGCTGATCAATGCCCTGCTCTCCCGGCACAATTTCATTCTGCTCGGACTGCGGGGACAGGCGAAGTCCCGCATCCTCCGCGCGCTGACGACGCTACTCGACGAAGCGATACCGATCCTGGCGGGCAGCGAGGTGAACGATGATCCCTTCGCGCCCATTTCCAAATACGCTCGCACGCTGCTGGCGGAAGCGGGCGACGACGCGCCGATCGCGTGGCTCGGTCGCGACAGCCGCTTCGTCGAAAAGCTCGCCACGCCCGACGTGACCATCGCCGACATCATCGGCGACGTGGATCCCATCAAGGCCGCGCGCGGCGGCCACATCCTGTCCGACGAGCTCACCATTCACTACGGCATGCTGCCACGCGCGAACCGCGGGATCTTCGCGCTCAACGAGCTCCCGGACCTCGCGGGCAAAGTGCAGGTGGGCCTGTTCAACATCATGCAGGAAGGCGATGTCCAGATCAAAGGATATCCCGTTCGTCTGCCGCTGGACGTGTTGCTGTGCTTCACGGCGAACCCGGAGGACTACACGGCGCGCGGCAAGATCATTACGCCGCTGAAAGATCGCATCGGCAGCGAAGTCACGACGCACTATCCCGAAAGCGTCGAACTCGGAATGGCGATCACGACGCAGGAGGCATGGACGCGGCGCGACGGGCGGTCAGTACGGGTGCCCGATTTTCTCGCGGAGGTCATCGAGCGCATCGCCTTCGAGGCCCGCACCGACAAGCGCATCGATCGCCGCTCCGGCGTGTCGCAGCGCATGCCCATCAGCGTCATGGAGATTGTCGTGTCCAATGCGGAGCGCCGCGCGCTGCAGACGGGAGACACCGAGATCGTACCGCGCATCGGCGACGTGTACGCGGCGCTCCCGGCGATCACCGGCAAGATCGAACTGGAATACGAAGGCGAGCTGGTGGGGGGACAGGCCATCGCGCGCGAACTGATCCGCCGCGCGGCGGACGCGACCTTCCGTGAACGCGCGGGAAACGTCAACACCGACGAGCCGGTGATCTGGTTCGATGAGGGGGGCGCCTTGCAGGTCACCGACGACGTGTCATCGGCCGCGGTCGTGAAGGGGTTCGAGGCGGTGCCCGGCCTGCTACCGCTGGTGTACGACGTGGGCCTGGCCGAGCGCGGGGACGACGCCGTCGCCGCCGCCGCGTGCGAGCTGGTGCTGGAATCGCTTGTCGCGCGACGAAAAATCTCGCGATCGGAAGGGGGGAGATATTCCCGCGCTACCGAGGACAGGCGACGGCGCCCGAACCAGGATCTCTTCGGCGGCGGCCTGTCCGCGTGACGCGCGCCCGCACCGGCGAACCTCGCGACCGCGCTGCTTCCGCGGGGAACAGCGCCGAGGCGCGACACGGAGCGATGGTGCGTGTCGCTCTCCCGGCGGATCTGCATACCGTCGTCGCGTTGCGCCTCGCGCTGCTACACGAGCACCGGGAGAATCTCATCTATCGGCGCATTCGTCCGGACGCGGTGGCGCGCGCTCATTCCCTGTTCCAGCGACAGCTCGCGTCGTCGGAGGAAGCAACCTTCCTGGCCGAAGACGCCGCCGCGCGCTCGGCCGTGGGGATCCTGCGCTGCGTCCAGTCGCCCGGCTCACCGCTGCTGTATCCGTCGCAATACGGGTACATCTCCTCCGTGTACGTGGTCCCGGCGGCACGCCGCACGGGCGTGCTGCGACAATTGCTGGACGCCGCCGCGGAGTGGTGCTTCGCTCGCAATCTCACGGAGCTTCGGCTGCATAACGCGGCTGAGAATCTCGTCGCGAACGACGTCTGGGAGACGCTCGGCTTCAGGACCGTCGAAGTGCTGCGCGTCCGGCAGCTGGCCGTGCCGGAGGGCGTACGCGCGCACCCGCGCGCCCAGCCACCACGCTGACGTGCCGATCGTCACGATTTCACGCATGTATGGCGCCGGTGGCTCCGAGGTCGCCGCTCGCGTCGCACACGAGCTCCGCTGGACGCTGCTCGACAATGACGTCGTGGATGCCGTCGCCGAGCGGCTCGGCGTGGCTCGCTCCGAGGTGTCCGCGCGCGAGGAGCGGGTTCCGTCTCTCATCGAGCGCCTCGCGCAGGCGATGGCGCTGGGCTCGCCCGAGCTCATGCCGCAGATGACGGACACCAAGCTGCCGCCAAGTGAGGAGCGTCTCGTCGACGTGACCCGCCGGGTGGTGGAGGAAGCGGCCGGACGCGGGCCGCTGGTGGTCGTCGGACGCGGCGCGCAGGCGATGCTGGCGGAGCGTACTGATGCTCTCCATGTGCTGTGCTTCGCTCCGAAGGCCGCGCTCGTCGCGCGCGTCAGCCAGCGGCTCGGCGTTCCACTCGCCGCGGCAGAGCGCGACGTGGAGGCGATGAACCGGCAACGGGAAGCGTACGTTCGCCGGCATTGGCAGCGCACGTGGTTGGGGGTGGAGAACTACCATCTGTGCGTCGACACCGCCTGGCTCGGTCTGGACCGGACGGTGTCACTCGTGGTGCAGCTGGCGCGCGAGCGGTTGGAGTAGGGTTGAAGAGAGATGGGTGGAACGTCGTTCCCCTGTAGCGAACAGGACTCCTGCCTAACGCCTACAGCAACCGCAGCGCGGGAAAGCGGCGATACGCCCAGGCGGCGTACAACAGCATCGCCATCGCGCCGATACCGATCGCCCACGCGATGCCGATGACACTCGCGACGGCTCCTCCTGTGAAAGAGCCCACCACTTGCGACAGCCCGACCACGATGAGCGAGTAGACGGACATGAGTCGGCCGCGCATCGCATCGGGAACGACTGCCTGCAGGATGCCATTGATGAGCGCGCCGTGCATGATCATGGTGAACCCGGTGAGCAGCAGCAGCACGCGCGCGCCCGGCTCCCAGCGTACCACCGAGAAGGCGACCAGCAAGGTCGGAAAGGCAAAGGACGCGAAGCGCAGTAGCTCGCCGCGGCGCACACGTCGCCCCCAGGATGCAATGAAGAGCGCGCCCGCGAGCCCGCCGATCCCGACGCACGCCAGCAACACACCAAATCCGCCCGGCCCCGTGTGCAGCACGTCGCGCGCGAACACCGGCATGAGCGTTAGGTATGGAATGCCCAGCACCGAGTACACGGTGACGAGCTGCATCAGCATCCACACGTCCGGCGACCCGCGCATATAACGGAACAGCTCGCGCAGGCCGTCCATCGCCGACGCGCGTGGCGCCGTTGGCACCCATCGCGGCAGCCGCATCGCGAGCAGACCCCCGAGCACGGCGAGATAGCTCAGCGCATTCACCGCGAAGACCCACGCGATGCCTAACCGGCTCATCACCACCGCCGCGGCGAACGGTCCGATGACGCGTGCGAGATTGAAGCCGCTCGAGTTCAGAGCGATCGCGTCGTGCAGGTCGTCGCGACCGACGAGATCCACGATCATGGATTGCCGCGCCGGGATCTCCACCGCGCCAAGAATTCCGTTGAGCAAGGCGAAGAAGAGCAACCAGACGATCGTGATGTTCCCGGACCACGTGAACCACCAGAGCAGCGCCGCCTCGACGAGCAGCAGCGACTGCGCCAGCACCACGAGCCGATACTTGCTGTACCGGTCCACCAGCACGCCGGCATGCAGCGACAGCAGGAGAATCGGGAGCGAGCCGACCGAGGCGACGAGTCCGACGAGGAAGGCGTCGTCGGTGAGCTCGAGGGCGAGCCATCCCTGCGCCATGGACTGCATCCACGTGCCCACGAGCGAGACGGTTTGCCCAATCCAGAAAAGCCGGAACTCGCGATGGTTCTGGAGAACCCGGAAGGGATTGAGCGAACGGGCGCCCGGTGGCATGCGACTGCAAGATGCTGGCGGGCGCGGCCGTGCGCTATCGGCGATCGCGGATCGCTGGAAACGTGCACTGTTGGCGCTGAGCGCCATGACTTAGGCTATGGGTAACCACCAGCCACCGCCGACAGCCAGACCCGTGCGATTCCACACCTACGCCAAATTCAGCCCTGAGCTCGGCGACGCCGTTGATCTGCAGGCGCTGCTCGACAAGCTCGCTGACTTTCTGCTGCAGTCGGGATTCGCCGGCGGACCGATGCATCACGCCTACTGGGGCGATTTCGGCGGCGAAGATCGCTCACTGGACGCATTGAAGGAGGCGATTCTCAATGCGCTGGTCGAGAGCGGCCAGTTCACCCTCGAGATGCTCGAGGCACTGCGCGGCGGGGACGACGAGGAAGGACAGGCGAAACTCGCGAAGCTCCTGGACGAGCTGGTGCAGCGTCTCGCGAACGAAGGCTTTCTCAATATCGCGGCGCCTCCGGCCATGCCCGACGGACATCAGGAGGTTACTGGCCCGGGCGGGCTTGCACGTCGTGCCTCACGCGACGTGCAGTTCAGTCTCACCGACCGCGGCATCGACTTCCTCGGATACCGCACGTTGCGCAACCTGCTTGGCACGCTCGGGAAGAGCAGCTTCGGGAGTCATGATACGCCGTATCTCGCCACGGGCGTGGAAGCCGACGCATGGAGCAAGCCGTACGAGTTTGGCGACGTGTTGAACATCGACGTGAACGAGACGCT
>JANNOC010000422.1:0-3126 GCA_031398865.1 Gemmatimonadota bacterium
CAGTAGACCGAGGGAATCCGGCCACTTCAGCTCTTTGATGATCTCGAGATCCGCGCCCCGGCCGACGCCGATCGATGCCGTTGCCCACTCGCCGACGCCGTCCATCGTAAGAATGGCGGCTTGCTCGTAGGGCGACGGATAAAAGGCGCTTGCGGCGTGGGATTCGTGATGCTCGGCGTACAGTAGCGGGCCCTTGTACTTGAGCGCCTCACGAATCTCGCGATCGGTGTAGAGCTTCTCTTTCATCCACAGGGGGCCGGCCTTGATGAACTGCTTCATGCCCTTCGGGGCGGTTCCCAGATACGTCTCCAGGATCCGCTCGAACTTGAGTAGGGGCTTGTCGTAAAACCCTACGTAGTCCAAGTCGCCCACGCTGATCCCGCCTTCGCGGAGACAGTATTCCACGGCAAGCTTGGGAAACGCAGAGTCGCCCTTTTTGCGCGTAAAGCGCTCTTCCTGCGCGGCGGCGACGATCACTCCATCGCGTAGCAAACAAGCCGCGCTGTCGTGGTAAAACGCGGAAATGCCTAAAACGTGCAAGGTGGCGCTCCGAACTGTGCGGTGAACGAACCCTGAGGCGGACCCACGATTGCAAGAACTCGGACACACTCGTCCATGTACGGCAGCTAATAGCTAATGCAGTTCTTCATAAAGAGATATGTGTTCTGTTTTCGACTTCGTGAGGCCTGTGGCGGCCATGCCGAGTGTTGCGGCCCCCCCACACTTCCGCCGTCGGAGACCACGACCTTGAGGGGACACGCCGCAGTTGAGTACGGCGAACCAACGGTGCTGGTCGCGGGCAGGTTGAGCGTACTAGGCATGCACCCGACGTTGTCGGAGTGGGAGCGGCCGGACTACAACTGAGGCGGCTCCGCAACAACCCCACGCGCTGTCAGCCCGTATCGGTTATCGCAACCCGGTCCGCCACCGAGTGCTCTCCGAGACGAACAATGCCAGCATGGCACCGACGGTCTCGGCTCCGCGTGGATTGAAGTGCACATCGTCGTAGAAGTACTCGCCGGACTTCGGCAGGAGGCGGGCGATGTCGAAGAGCGGAACATCGAACTCGGCGGCGACGGCACGGACTGCATCGTTATAAGCTTCCATCGCTTGGTCGAGCGCCTCCTCGCGATACGCGCTGTCCGGTCCGGCCGTCATCCAGTGCCACTTTGCGATCTCCGAATCAACGCGACTGTTCCACGATGTGGCCTGCGTCAGGAAAAGGAGATCGATGCCATGCGACCTCGCGATCCCTACTATTGAGATCAGGTTGTCCCGATATGGTGCCACGTCGATCCGGGGTGCGCTCGCGCTCACCGGAAGTGCCTCTCGCATCGTTACTTTCCGACGGAAATTGCTTCGGAGCGTGATTTGTTCTACGGCGTCGCGATATTCGTCGGGCTTCAGCAGCGAGAAGAGACGACGTCCCAGTTGAAACTCGGTCAGCGCGAAGCGTAGAAGCTGCATCAGCGTCCACTCTGTGTCCGGCGCGCCGAGAGTCGGAGGCAGCATGAGGTTAATCCGGCCGTGTATCGCGGCACGTAGGTCGTTGATGCCGACAAACACGATGAGCACGTCCGGCTCGAGGTGGACGAGGCGGTGCGCGATCATCTCGATATGGTCGTAGCTCTTCGCGCCCGATTTGCCGGCGCCGTAGACCTTGACCCGCCTGCCTGAGACAAGCGAGTCCAGGCGATGCTCCAACATCCGAGTCATCGTCTGACGATCATCGAGGTACAGATCCTCCGTCGTGCTGCCGCCCACCACGAAGACGCGTTGCTCATCTTCGGGTTTCGGCATTGGCAGGCTGTCGCCCCGCAATCCCACGTTGTTCGTCGTGAACGTGGTCTCTCTCCCGTCCATCCCTGGCAGCCCCAGCTCAGTAGACAACTGAACCCGCATGTTCGGAGGAAACGATGAGCGGAGGTATGTCTGCACATCGTTCGGTCGCCGCTTGTTCAGCTTGTACGGATCCGCGATCGGAGCCATGACACGCAGGATCACCTCGACCGCAATGATCGAGAATGCCGTGGACAGCAGAAGCAGAGCGATGTTTCCTCGAGTCGACGCCATCAGCAGCTCAAGGCAGGAGACAGGTAGCCGGCTGGCCTGCGACGTTGCATGGCTCTTCTCGAAACTCCGGATGCGTTGAACGACAGGACGGTCGAGAGCACGCAATGTTACTGCCTCGGCGCCCAGACCGCACCGTGCTCTCACCGTCCGCCGCGCATGCGCCACGTATTATTGCTCTGCTGCCGCAACCGTGACGGAAACTGTTGAGCCAATCCGACAGCGCCCCGAAAGTATCGACAATCGGATCTCTGTAGAACTGCATAAGTCGTTGCGTGCCTTGGACACCGAGCGTCTTCACCCCAGTCGCCGCTGCGGCCCTCAACTTGAATACGTCCTGCCTGCCGGATCCCGCCCTGGCGCCCCAACACACCGTTTGGGGCACCGCGTTGGGACTGCATCACATCGGTAGCTAGAGTTTGGCTTCGTTCCAACCTGCCCTGCAGCCGCGATCAGGTTTGTCACCCTCGGCGACGCATATCCCTGCGCTCGACGGCCTCCGCGGCATCGCGGTGCTGACCGTCATGCTCCTTCACTTCAACATGCTGGGGTCCGCCGGCCCGTTCGACAGCGCAATGTCAAAGGTCTTGTCGATCGGCTGGGTTGGCGTCGACCTTTTCTTCGTACTCTCCGGCTTCCTGATCACTGGGATCCTGGTCGACGCCAAAGGCGCGACCCATTACTTCCGGAATTTCTACCTTCGGCGGTCGCTCCGAATCTTCCCGCTGTATTACGCGTTTCTTTTCGTGATCCTCGTGCTCCTGCCTTGGATGCGGCCGGGGTCGATGGAGCACCTCGAGCGTCAGGCCTGGCTGTGGACCTACATGAGCAACGTGCTCTTTGCGCGGGTCGGCTGGGAAGGTATGCCGGAGCACACGGTGCATCTGTGGTCGCTCGCCATCGAGGAGCAGTTCTATCTGCTCTGGCCGCTGGTTGTTTTCCTGTGTGACCGAAAATCTCTGATTCGAATCGCACTGGCAATGATTGCTGGTGCCATCGTCTTCCGCATGGTTTCTACTCTGATTTGGCCCACCGGAATTGCCGGGTACGCACTGC
>JANNOC010000195.1:0-2274 GCA_031398865.1 Gemmatimonadota bacterium
GGAGTTCTCGAGCACGCGCGCGCGGACATGCGGGCGAAGGCTGTCGAGCGTGCCGGGGGAGACGAAGTGGTCAAGCAGGATCCGCATCCCACTTTCGGCGCCGCCTTCGCGGAACGCCGCTCGCGTCGGCTCCCAGGCGCGGTACATGAAGGTTGCAAACGCGATCTGTCCCGCCGCGGTCCGATTTGCCCAGCGCAGCATCGGCGGCTCCGCGATGACCAGCGACCGCACGAGGTCCGGGCGACGGACCGCCAGGAACAGCGCCGCGCACGCGCCAATGGATGCAGCGACCACGTGCACCGGCGGTGGCAGCAGCGCGCCGATCAGCGCCTCGAGATCGAGCGCATCCACCAGAGCGTTGTAGTCGTCGACCGGCAGATTGCGATTCGGCGTCGCGTACCGCCGGCTGTACGACAGCGCGCGATAGCCTCTCGCAAATTCGCGCAGCTCATCGCGCCAATAGTGCAGGCTCGCTCCCCCGCCATGCACGAAGACCAGCGGGACGCCCGTGCCCGCGAGCTCGTAATGCAGCCGTACGCCATTCACCTGGGCGACGCCGCGCTCCAGCGCCGCACTGCTCTCCGGACGCGCGAGCGGCGCGTCGCTCACTGCTCCGCGTCCCACCGATAGAAGCCCTCGCCGCTCTTCTTTCCGAGCTTTCCCGCGGCCACCATGGCGCGCAGCAACTGGGGTGCGCGATAGGTATCACCACCCAACGTGGCGTGCAGGTGATCAGCGATCGCCAGACGGACGTCGAGGCCCACGAGATCGCCAAGCCGGAGCGGCCCCACCGGATGGTTGTAGCCCAGCATCATGGCGCGGTCTATGTCGGACGCGCTGGCCACGCCCTGCTCCACCATGCGGATCGCTTCCAGACCGAGAACGACGCCTAGCCGACTGGTCGCAAAGCCGGGCGAATCCCGCACGACAATGGGCGTCTTTCCCAGCGATTCGGCGAAGGAGCGCGCCACGTCAACCACCTCGGCCGCGGTCCGCAGACCGCGCACGACCTCCACCAGTTGCATCGCCGCGACAGGATTGAAGAAGTGCATGCCCACCACTCGCTCCGGATGCGCGAGCGTCGCGGCGATCTCGGCGATGGGAAGTGACGAGGTGTTGGTCGCCAGCACGGTCGTTCGCGGCACCACGCGCTCCACACGCGCGAAGAGCAACTGCTTCAGCGCGATACTCTCGGGAATCGCCTCAATGACGATTCGCGCGTCGCAAACCGCGTGCTCGAGCGTCGCATGGGTCGCCAGTCGCGACAGCGCGTGCCGCGGTTCGTCCCCATGTAGTGTCCCCTTCGCGACGGCTTTCTCGTAGCTGCGCTCGATGAGTTCCGGCGCGCGTGCGAGCGCCTCCGCGCTGTCGTCAGTCAGAGCCACTGCGTGCCCGGCCACCGCCGCGACAGCCGCGATGCCGCGCCCCATGGTGCCCGCGCCCACTACGGCGATGCGCAGGGACTGCACTCCCGTCACGCCGCGCGACGGTTCAGGCGACATCGTGACCGCTTGACGCCACTCCTCCCTCCACGATGACGGCGATTCCCTGCCCGACACCGATGCACATGGCGGCCAAACCGTACCGCGCGCCGCGCCGCCGCATCTCATGCACGAGCGTCGTCATGATGCGCGCGCCGCTGGCGCCCAGGGGATGGCCTAGCGCGATCGCGCCACCGTTCACGTTGACGCGCGCCGCATCGGCACCGAGCTCCGCGACACACGCGATCGCCTGCGACGCAAACGCCTCGTTGAGCTCGATGAGGTCCATCTGCTCGATCGACAAACGCGCCTGACGCAGCGCGCGACGGATGGCGGGCACAGGTCCAATTCCCATGACCTCGGGCGACACACCCGCCACCGCGCTGGTGATGACGCGCGCGAGCGGCGGCACGCCGATCTCTCGCGCCGCGCTGGCCGACGTCAGAAGCAGCGCGCTCGCGCCGTCATTGATGCCACTCGAGCTTCCCGCCGTGACGGAGCCGCCGTCTCTGAATGCCGGGCGCATCGCCGCCAGCGTCTCGGCGGTCGTGTTGGGGCGCGGATGCTCGTCGCGCTCCACAATGCGCGGGGGCGCGCCCGTGCGGTCCATGACCGACACCGGCACCAGCTCGTCGGCGAAGCGTCCGTCGCGCATCGCCGCCGAGGCTCGGCGCTGACTCTCCAGCGCGAACGCGTCCTGCTGCGCGCGTGTGACGTCGAAGCGCTCCGCCACGACCTCGGCGGTCTCCCCCATGGCGATCGTCCACTGGGGCGGCATCGCGGGGTTGGTGAA
>JANNOC010000251.1:0-1746 GCA_031398865.1 Gemmatimonadota bacterium
CCTGAAGCATATGCCGGAAGACGAGCCGGAAGAGTAGCAGCGTAACCGAAGCATCCATATACACGAAGCCCGCCGTCGCTGGACGGCGGGCTTCGTTTCCCGGAAAGAGACTACCTGCCCTTACAGAACGCCTTGACCTGCTTGTCGATGACCGGCGAGAGCTGTCCTACCGCACCCAGGACCTGACCGGCCGCTTCCGCATTCACCTTCGCACCGGCGGTGACGTTGATCTGCGCGGCCGTCGCGGCACCCTGCGCCTCGCGCGCCAGAGCGCAGTTCTTGGTCTTGCCGGCATCCACTGCCGAGATCTGGGCGACGTAGTAGGACGAGACGCCCTGGAGGAACTTGGCCTGAATGCTCGGGCTGAGGGAGTCCGACATCGCAAGGGTCGCGATCGCCTTCTTGAACAGATCCTTCTTCAGGGCACTGTTCTGTTCCGCGTTGGCGGTGCGATACTCGCTGTTGCCGATGCTGAGCAGGAGCCCACCGCTCAACCCAATGCTGTCCGCCGAGGAAATCGCCATCGTTTCACGCAGCGTCATCTTGGCGGCATCAGCGGCCTTCATGTCGATCTGCCGCTGTGCCTTCACGAGTCGCGGACGGATAGCACGCGGATTCGCGGCGATGACGCGATCGAGCGCCGCGACCGCTTGCGGCAGCTGCCCCGCGGAGCCGAGCGCCTGTGCGTAGATCATGGCGAGCTCGGTGTCGGCGGGGAATTTCGCAACGCCGCGAGCGAGGACTTCGGCGGCTTTCTGCGGCTGGCTGTCCGCGAGATACGCGGCTGCCATCCCCTGGAAATAGCGTGTCGTCGCAAGAGCGGTGTCGAGACGCACCATCTCGTCACCGACCTCCGCCGCGCGCTTCCACTTCTCGGCGGCCAGCAGAATACGGAACTGCAGGTCGAGCAGGCGCGTATCGCCGGGATTCTCCTTGACCGCCGTGTCGATCGGTGGAATAGCCCTCGCGGCTTGCCCGCTCTTGGCAATCTCACTCACCACACCTTCGACGAGGCGCGCATTGGTTGGATCGGTTGCGAGCAAGCCGGACCACAGCTCGACGGCCTTCTCCAGGTTGCCCTTCTCGCGGTAGGCATCGGCCGCGAGCGCCAGCGCGGGGTTGCTGCGCGGGTGAATCGCGAGGATCTCTTCGCTCAAGCGGATGATCGTGTCGCTCGGCGCCTTCATCGCGGCGTACGACCGCAGGGCGCAGACGCGCGAAAGTGTCGCACGCGGATAGGCGATGGTGGCGGGAGCGCTGGCCGTGATGGCTTCCCGATACTTGTTCTCACGGAAGAGGCGGTAGCACTTGAGCTCCGCGTCCATCTGCTTGCGCGCATCCTGGACCGAGCGCGACAGGGAGGCCGCCGCGGCCTCGAGTTTGGCCCCTTCAGCAATCGGCAATGGCTGCTGCACGTTGTTGTCTCGCGTCAGCACGAGACGCGCATCGATGCGGTAGCCTGCCGGCGTCCGCGTGACGGTCCCGTCGAGGTACTCATCGGCGCGGACGAGGTTCGCCAGGGCTTTCTGGTCGCTCGGCGGCAGCGGCAGGGTGGGATCATACCCGGAACTCTTGAGCGAGTTGACGACGTCCGCCTTGGGGACGATGTACAACCGCTTGATCGGAATGTCCGCGGTGAGGCGCGCGCGCACGGCGTCGGCACCCTTCTCACTGAGTCCTTTCTCGTTGGAACGGAACGGAGGAACCATGAGTCGCGTGTCGCTCACTGCGGTCGCGCGGGTCTGC
>JANNOC010000261.1:0-5022 GCA_031398865.1 Gemmatimonadota bacterium
CCGCACGCTGGTGGCGGCGTACCGGCAGCAGAAGGTGGACCGGAACCTCGGGGACTTCTACGAGATCGAAGCGAATCCGCGCTGGGTGTTCAACGACTATTTCGCGTTGACCGCGCACTATTTCTATCGCCGCAAGCAGGCGGACGAATACAAGGGAGTCTTCCAGATTCCGGGATCGGTCACGGGATTTGGCGATCTCACGGTAGACGCCCGCGCCCTCAACGGTGAAACGGAGGCGCGCGAACACCGTTTCGGCGGCGGCGCGGCCTTCTCGACCCTCAAATCATTCCAGGAGAAGCGCTCGAAGCTGCCGGTCGAAGTGACCTTCTTCCATTTCCAGACCACGCGCGGCGAAGGGGGCAACGTGCCGAAACTCTTCTCCGATCAACTGCAGGTCCGCCTGTACGCACGTCTCTTCGGCAACTGACGCGAGCGAACACGGCCTGACGCGAGCGGCGCGGAGGTCAGGCCCGCCGCTTCCGGCGCGGCGCACCGACACCGGCGATCACCGGCGGCGTCGCCGCTTCCAGTAGCTCGCGCGCGTGGGCGCGACTCACATCGCTGTCGGGATCGCCACCAAGCATGCGCGCGATCTCGCTCACGCGATCTTCCCCGGTGAGCACCCGCGTGTCGGCCGTCGTCACTCCTCCCCGCGCCCCCTTGGACACCACGATGTGGTGATGCGCGCGCGCCGCGATCTGCGGCAGGTGCGAGATGGCGAACACCTGATGGTGCGCCGCCACGCGGCGCATCGTTTCGCCCACCTGCAGCCCCACCCGCCCACCGATCCCCGCGTCCACCTCATCGAAGATCAGCGTCGGGACCCGCTCGAGCCGCGCCAGGATTGTCTTGAGGGCGAGCATCACGCGCGACAACTCCCCGCCTGACGCGACCCGCGCGAGGGGCCGCGCATCGTGCCCGGGATTCAGCGCCACGCGAAACTCCACATCTTCGGCCCCCGACGCGCCGGTTTCCGCACGCGGGAGCAACGCAACCGTCAGATGACCGTCGGGCATCCCGAGATCCGGCAGCACATCGTCCACGACAACCGCGAGCCGCGCCGCCGCGTCCGCCCGGGCCGCGCTGAGCGCGGTGGCATCGGTGCCTAACCGCTCCATCGCGCCGCGCTCGCGCGATTCCAGCTGCCGGAGATCGAAGCCGGCCGAATCCACCAGATCGAGCTCCGTGCGTGAGCGCCGACCCGTCTCGATGACTTCGGCGAGCGTTCCCCCATACTTCTTGACGAGCCGGAAAACGATATCGCGCCGCGCGCGCACGTCGGCGAGGCGATCGGGGTCCAGCTCCACGCTTTCGGCGTACGCTTCGAGCTCGCGCGTGAGCTCTTCCAGCGCGTAGTATCCGCTGTCGAACAGGGCCTGTAGGCGCACGAGCCCCGGGTCGATGCGTTGAATCGTCGCAAGCGAGCGCTGTACGCTGCCGAGTCGCTGCAGCAGCGTGTCGTTTTCACCGTCGAGCGCGGTGGCCATCGAGTCCGCCAGTTCGCGCAGCTCACCCGCGTGCTCGAGGCGGCGCGAATCCTCCTCCAGGCGCACATCCTCGCCATCCGCGAGGCGCGCGTCCTCGATTTCCCGGACCACGTGACGCAGGTAGTCGGCGCGCCGCTCCGCATCCGCACGACGCGCGGACAGTTCCGCAATTTCCCGTCGAACGGCCGCAAGCGCCTCGTACGATTCGCGCACGCGCATAGCGAGCGCTGTAGCGCCCCCGAAGGCGTCCAGGATGCGCCGCTGCGAGTCCCCGTCGATGAGGGTCTGCGCTTCGTGTTGTCCATGAAGATTCACGAGCAGCCGCCCGATCTCCGCCAGTGTTCCCGCGGTGACCGTACACCCGTTCACCCACGCGCGCGCGCGCCCACCACCACCACTCGCGATCTCGCGCTTCAGCACGACGGTATGCTCGTCGGATTCGATGCCCCGCTCATCCAGCACGGCGGCGACATCGGGACGGTCATGGACGTCGAACACCCCCTCGACACTGGCCTTGTCCGCACCGGTGCGGATGAGGTCCGTGCTGGCGCGCTCGCCGAGGAGCAGGCCGAGCGCTCCCACGATGATGGACTTGCCGGCGCCCGTTTCGCCGGAGAGGACGTTGAAGCCACGCGCGAGCGGAAGCGTCAACGACTCGATGATCGCGAAGTTGCGGATTCGCAGCTCGCTCAGCATGCCGTGTCTTCGTCGACCTCCTGCAGTCCGCCCCACCCCAGTTTGCGGCGCAGCCTCGAGAAGAAAGTGATGCCCGCGAAGCGCACGAGCAGGACCGGTCGCTCGGACCGGCGCACCACGAGCGTCTCGCCGCTCGCGAAGGTCGTGCCCACCTGCCCGTCCACCGTGACCAAAAGTTCCTCGGGACCATCCTCCGCCTGCACCGTGATCTCCGCACTGGGGGGCAACACCAGCGGGCGGATTGCCAGCGTGTGTGGCGACACCGGCGTCAGCAGAATGGACTCCACGGTGGGCACGACCACGGGCCCGCCCGCGGACAAGCTGTATGCGGTGGACCCGGTGGGCGTCGAAATGACGATGCCATCGGCGGCATACGAGGCGATCGCATCGCCGTTCGCGGCCACACGCAATCGCACGACGCGCGCGAAGCCACCCTTGTGCAGCACGACGTCATTCAGCGCGAACCAGCGGCCGCGCTCCGCGCCTGCGCTGTTCATGGCACGCACGTCCAGCGTCATTCGCGCTTCGGCGCGAAAGTCGCCGGCGGCGAAACGGCGCAGCGCCGGTTCGAGTTCATCGCGGCGGCAGGCGGTGAGAAAACCGAGCCGTCCCATGTTGACGCCGAGAATCGGCGCCTGGGTGCCGGCCAGCAGCCGGGCGCCGCGCAGGAGCGTGCCATCGCCGCCTAACGTCAACAACGCATCGAGGGACGTGACGTCGTCCAGCCGTCGCTCGCGGCGTGCCAGCTCGTGCAGCTCCGCTTCGAACAACAGCTCGAAGCCAAGCGAGGGGGCGATCTCGATAAGCGTGCGAAGGACATCGGACAGCCCGCCGTACCCGCGGTGTCCGACGACGCCAAGCCGCGTCACCCGGCCATCGCCTCGCTTTCGTGCAGCGCGCGCACGCGCTCCGCGATCCCCGCTGCGTCCAACCCGACGAGCTTCAACTGCGTCGCGCGCGGCGCCTGCTCGATGAAGCGGTCGGGGACGCCGTGCGCGACAACGCGCACGCTGGTGTCCGCGCGCGCCACTACCGACGCCATGTACGCGCCGAACCCGTTCACCACCGTCCCCTCCTCGACGACGAGCAGCAACCGGTGCTCCGCAAGCACGGCAGCCAGCGTCACCTCGTCGTACGGCTTGAGGTAGCGACAGTTGACCACCGTCACGTTGAGCCCTTCGCTCGCGAGCGTTTCGGCGGCGGCCAGCGAGGGCAGCACCATCGTGCCCACCGCGAGAATGGCGACGTCGGCGCCGCGACGCAGCACATCCCACGTGCCGTGCGGCGTCGCCTCGATGTCGCGCATCGCGGGGACGGCGTCCGGCGCGGCATCGCGGGGATACCGCAGACAGAAGGGCCCGCTCTCGTGCTCGATGCCGGCCCGCAACAGAGCGAGCATCTCGCGTCCGTCCTTCGGCGCGGTCACGGTCATTCCAGGCACCGCCAGCATGTACGCGATGTCGTACAGCCCCATGTGCGTCGGTCCGTCCTCGCCGACGAGCCCCGCGCGGTCCATCGCAAAGACCACGGGCAGGTGCTGAATGGCGACATCGTGGATGACGTTGTCGTACGCGCGCTGGAGAAAGGTCGAGTAGATCGTGCACACCGGGCGCAGGCCGCGCGTCGCAAGGCCGGCGGCGAACGTCACCGCGTGACCTTCCGCGATGCCCACGTCGAAGAATCGCGTCGGATGCGCTTTCGCGAATATCCCACTGCCCGTCCCGCTCGGCATCGCCGCCGTGATCGCGACGATGTCCCCGTTCTCGGTCGCGAGCTCAGTCAGTCCCTTGCCGAACACCGCCGTGTACGCCGCGTTCGCACTCGACGCCGTCCGCTGCTTGCCCGTGAGCGGATCGTGGCCCGGAGGGAGGGCGTGCCACTTCTCCCCGTGCTCGCCGGCGGGAAAGCCCTTCCCCTTCTGCGTGATCACGTGCACGAGGCGCGGCCCTTTCATGTCGCGAACCGCGGCAAGCGTATCCACCAGCGAATCCACGTCGTGGCCGTCAATCGGCCCGAAGTAGCGGAAGCCGAGCTCCTCGAACAGCACCCCCGGTGTGAGAAATGCCTTGAGGCTCTCCTCCCATTTCCGGACGATGGTCCCGGCCACCGAGAGGGGTCCCGGCGCATGGTCGATGAGGTCGCCGATGGCGGAGCGGACGCGGTTGTACAGCGGATTGCGCTGAATGCTCGTGAGATGCTTGGACATCGCGCCGACGTTCGGCGCGATGGACATCTCATTGTCGTTGAGAATGACGATGATGTCGCGCCCCGCGTCGCCGGCATTATTCAACCCCTCATACGCCAGGCCACACGTGAGCGCGCCGTCGCCGAGCACCGCAATGACGGAGAAGTCGTCCCCCCGCAAGTCGCGGCCAACGGCCATACCGAGCGCCGCGGAGATGGCGGTGCCGGCGTGCCCCGCGCCGAACGCGTCGTAGTCGCTCTCGGAGCGTTTGAGAAAGCCCGACAACCCGTGCTCCTGCCGCAACGTTTCCATCCGCGCCAGGCGGCCGGTGAGCAGCTTGTGCGGATATCCCTGATGCCCGACATCCCAGACAAGCTGATCGCGCGGCGCGTCGAACACGTAATGCAGCGCGACGCTCAGCTCGACGACGCCCAGCCCGGCGCCGATGTGCCCACCGGTGCGTGAACACAGGTCAATGAGAAACGTGCGCATGGCGTCCGCAAGTTGCCGGAGCTCCGCGCGCGACATTCCCTTGAGGTCGGCCGGCGACTGCACACGGTCGAGAATTGACATCGTCAGCGTCCTTGTCGCTTCAATGTGGCGATGCAGCGACTCACGATCGGCGTGCCACCACGAACCGCGCGAGGTGCTCCA
>JANNOC010000428.1:0-4548 GCA_031398865.1 Gemmatimonadota bacterium
CCGAGATAGGCGAAGGGGATGAGGAGGACGCCCGAGACTTCCTGGAGATAGCCCTTGTCACCCGCGGCAACGCCGTGCGCCAGTGCCTCGGCCGGCGTCAGTAGAACGGCCAGAAACACAGCCGTGAGCGCAAAGAGAAGCGCGCGCACACGAGCGGTATCGAGGGGCCCCCCGACACGTGTTCGTTCAGTCATGGTCTTCCGGTGGATCCTCGAGCGCTTGTGTTTACGTCACGCACGCGCGCGCGCGCGAATCGCCGCCCACGAGCCGATCAGCACTAACGCCAGCCCGCACGCACAGACAATCGCCGCACCGGTGGGCAAATCTAGCTTGTATGACGCCCAGAGCCCGACGAGACTTGCCGTCGCGGCGGTTCCCCAGCCGATCGCGAGCCGGTGTATCCATCGCCTGGCCAACATCACTCCACAAACTGCCGGCACGATCAGGTACGCGAACGTGAGCAGGACGCCGGCGACGCGAACGAAGCTCACCACAACCAGCGCGAACGCGGCATAGAAGAGAAAGTCCCATAACCGTACCCGCATTCCTGAAGACGCGAAGGCCGCTTCGGCATCGGACGAGATGAGCGCGAAACGCGGGTGGAATACTCCGAAGAAAACACCCAGCGCCGCGAAGAGGAGCGCACGCTGGCCCACCTCGATCCTGGTGACGTTCAGGATGTCCCCCGTTAGCAGGTGCTCGAGCTCCTCTTTTCCTCCGGCCACACGGCTCAGTAGGAGAATCACACCCGCCGCCGCAACAACGAAGGTGATCCCGATGATCGCTTCCTGAGGCACGCCACCCTCTTTGAAGCTGCGCGACCAACTGAAGAACGCGGCGCCGACGAACGTCACCCCGAGCGAGATCCAGAAGGTGATTCGATCATCGAAATGATAGCCCGCCAGCAGCGCCACGCAGGTGCCCAGCGTCGCCACCTGCGCGAGCGCGAGGTCCACGAAGATGACCTCGCGCTCCACGACGTGCAGGCCCAGATACACCAGCAGCGGGGGCAGCAGCAAGCACGCCGCCAGTGGCCACTTCATCACCTCCCAGACGATCTGGAGATCCACGGTCACTTCCCCCGGAAGGCCGTGGCGAGCGTTCCGACCATGTAGTCCATCATGCTGAAATACGTCTTGGTGTCCTTGCGCGCGCCGGGCTGCTGCGGAATGTCCAATACCACGGCGCCGGTCTGACGCGCGACCGTCTCAGCTGTCTTGCGATTCTGATACGGCTGGACGAGAATCACGCGCGCGTTCGCCGCCTTCATGGCGCTGATGACTCTCGCGAGGTGCGCCGGCGACGGCGCGATGCCCGGCTTCGGCTCGAGGGTTTGAATGACCTGGAGCTTGAACCGATCCGCGAGATAGACGAAATCGTTGTGATAGGTCACGATCTTCGCGCCCTTGAATGGCTCGAGCTGCTTCCGCCACTCGATCAGTTTGGTGTCGACCCTCGCATTGAAGGCGACGAGGTTTGCCTTGTAGAGCGGCGCCGACTTCGGATCGACCTGCGCGAAGTGTTTGGCGATCTCGCCGGCAATGATCTTCACGTTGACCGGATCGATCAGGAAATGCGGATTGCCGAGTGCGTGGATGTCCCCCTTGGATCGATCGAATGTCGTGGGGATCTCGAGCATCCTCACGCCCTGTGATGCGACAATGCGCCCCGGGGCCCCGGCAAAGATCTTCTTGTTGCGCGAGTTTTCCAGCAGGGGCGGCAACCAGCCGAGCTCAAGCTCGGCGCCACCCTCAATCAGCACATCGGCGCGATTGAGCGTCACGATGTGGCTCGGCTTGGCGTCGACGTGGTGTTGATCCTCGGTCGGCTTCCCCAGCGCCGTGACTTCGACCGCGGTGCCGCCGATCTCCCGGGCAATCGCCGCGAGATCGGGCGTCGTGGCGACGACCTTCAGCTTTCCCGCGAACGAGGCCGCTGTCCCCGACAGGGCAATCAGCGCAACGGTCGCGACCTTTAATGCCATGAGATTTTTCATATATCGGTTTGCGCCTCTAGAATTTGTGTGAGGCATGGGCGCCGAGCAGGAACTCGAACTGCATCCAGAGCGAGTGATCCGACCCTATTCCCTGCCGGTCGTCGTAGTTGTACTGCAGTCGAACTTTCGAGAACTCGGTCGGATACCACGTCAGGTTCGGCGAAACGCGAAAGCGTTCGGCGCGCAGCTGGGACTCGAACGCGGCGTCATCACCGTTCGCGACATCGGCGCGCAAGCCCGCGACGATACGGGGCCTGATGCCGTACAACAGCTGCGCGTATGCGCCACGGTCACGAAGTGTCTCGTTCGGCAATACCGCACCCGAACCATCGGCGTCCTCGCGCTCGGCCGCTCCGTACTGGCGATACAACGCCTCGGTCTGCAGCGAGACGAACGGGAAGCCCTTCTGCGCCGTGGCGGGCTTCCACTTGTAGTAGGCATCGACGCCATAGATCTGCGTCTTCGCCGAGGGGCCGGTGTTGTTCGGTCCAAAGGCCGCCGATGCACCGAGCAGCAGGGTCTGGGTCTCGGTGACGTCGAACGAGGTCGCGATCCGCGGCACAATGAGCATGTCCCGCAGCGCGAGCACCGGGCGCTCGATGGCAACACCACCGTGGATCTCCGACGATGCGTCGGAACGAAAGCTGAAGGTCGTCCCGCCGACGCTGTTCACGACGCCCAGCATCGTCTCTGTGTAGAACGGCGTGGGTGCGAGCCAGGACAGTCTCATGCCCTGGCTGCGAAGCCCCTCGGGGCCGAACATGCGATTGAGCACGAGCGGCTGATCGACAAAGGCCCAGGAGTGCGGATGTTGCGGGTTCTGGCGGCCAAACTCGGTGAAGAACTGCCCGACCTTCAACTGCAGGTTGCCCGGCAAGGAGGTCGTGAGCAGGTAGGCCTCTTCCAGCTCGACGCCAGTTTCGCCTTCTTCGTCCAGCTTGAAGATGACATTCGTGAAACCCTTGAAGTAGGGATCAACGGCGCCATCGAGCGCCAGCTCGGTGTTGGGGATCGTGAAGCCCCGAACTCGAGGATCGTGATCGCCGAGCTGCAGTGAAGGGACGTCCGGCTCGGTCGACCAGCCTGCGTCCACGAGGGCGACAAAACCGATATTCATGTAATTTCCGGTGCGCGGGGCCGAAGGCTGCTGGGCCGCGGGCGGCGCCGCGGCCGTGCTATCAGCCGACATGCTCACGCCAGCCCCGCCCGTGCCGGAGAGGCTGTCCATCCGCTCCTGCATGGCGCGAACGACAGCGGCAAGTGAGTCGAGCGTACGCTCCTGCCTGGCAGCAGTTGTATCTGAACGCTGTTGCGCCGACACCGGAACGCTGAACAGCATGAGAGCCGCGACCAGTGTCGCGGACCTGATGACCAATCGCATCTGTAATGTTTCTCCTGAGACTGAGCCTGTCACCGCGCGCGTTGTGCGCCGGCGTCCGTCAGATCACGGCTTCAGGAGGGGCGCGGGAGTGGACGCTCCGGTGCGAGGCGTTGCGCGGGTCCACGTCGGCGGATGGCGCGGGCCGCATGCGAGCCGTCCGCGGGAGAAGGAGAGGCGCGGGATTGCTGGTGGCACCCGTCAACAGATGCCGGCAGATGATGCACTCGTCGTTGTGAGGAGACCGGCAGTGCTGGCCGCTGGTATCCTCGATGTGCGTCGTCGTGCCGGGCTCCTGCCGGGCAGTCACGGCGTCGAAGACACTCAACGCCCCCGGCAGCGCGAGCTGCAGGAGGGCGAAAAGGAATGCCAGGAGCCGCGACTGCCGGGACGGGAGCATCATCATGTATTGAGTCGTACCCCGAATGCCCGAGGAGTGTACCGTTTCGACTGCCGCAACTCGACGCCGCGCATCACAGCGCCCCCAGATCCCGTTCACCCGAACGGATCTTTACCACGTGCTCCACCGGGATGACGAAGATCTTGCCGTCACCGGGCTGCCCGGTGTGCGCGGCGCGTTCCACCGCTTGAACTACGTCCGCCGCGATAGCAGCGGGAACGACGATTTCCAGCTTGACCCATTCTACCTCATCGTAGCGCGGCTCACTTCCGAGCGGGTAGCGCCGGCCAAACCCGCGCACGGTCGAAATGGTCACCCCCGGAAGGTCGGGCATCGCGTGCAGGGCCCGCAGGACGTCCGACAGACGGTTCGGTTTGATGATCGCCTTGATTTCCCTCATTACAACTCTACCTCCCGCCGTTCGCGCGCGAACAGCAGATACAGGACTGGAAGGACAAGCAGCGTCAGGGCCGTCGAGGAGAGAATCCCGCCGACGACGACCGTGGCCAGCGGCCGCTGCACCTCCGCCCCGCGTCCGGTCGCGAGCATCATGGGCAGGAAGCCCAGCGATGCAACCAGCGCCGTCATCAGCACGGGGCGGAGCCTCGCGACCGCGCCGTGCTTCACCGCGTCCTCCACCGATTGCCCCTGTTCGCGCAAGCGGTTGATGAAGGTGATCATAACGAGTCCATTGAGCACCGCCACGCCGGACAAGGCGATGAAGCCGACCGCGGCGGAGATCGAGAAAGGGATTCCGCCAATCCAAAGGAAGAG
>JANNOC010000271.1:0-7288 GCA_031398865.1 Gemmatimonadota bacterium
GCCTTAGTGCTTCTCTCTGAGCTGCTGTCTGCGGAGCGGATCAAGATTCCGCTCGGCGGCGGTTCAAAAAACGACGTCCTTCGCGAGCTCGTCGAGCTCGTCGTGCCGGGCGGCGATTCCTCGATCGTCGATGTGATTCTGACGTCCGTTATGGATCGCGAGCAGGTGCTCAGCACGGGAATCGGCGGCGGGGTCGCCATTCCGCATGCCAAGACACCGGTGGTGGATCAGCTGATTCTCGCTGCCGGCGTCGCGGCGAGCGGAGTGGAATTCGACGCGCTCGATGGCAACCCCGTCCAGATCTTTTTCCTCCTGGTCGGCCCGGAAAGCGCAGCCGGCGCCCATGTGAAAGCGCTGAGCCGGATTTCCCGGCTGTTGCGACGCGACACCCTGCGCGGTGAGCTCAGCGCCGCCCGCTCCGCGAGTGGCTTTCTCGACATCGTGCGCGCATCGGAGACGCATTGAACGTTCGACAATGTGGCGCGCGCGCCGTCGCTCGCGTTTTCTCCCGATGTGTTCCAGCGGGGCGCACGCGCCAGGAGCGCACCGCGTGAGTACGCCCAGCACGCCGTTCGCGACGGCGCACCGCTCCGATTTGTGCGGCGCGCTGCGCGCCAGTGACGTTGGGCGCCGCGTTCAGCTCGGCGGATGGCTGCACCGCAGCCGCAATCTGGGCGGCATTCTTTTCCTGGATCTGCGTGATCGGGCCGGACTGGTACAGCTCTCACTGGATCCAGAGTGGACGGTGGCATCAGCGCTGGCCGCCGCGGCCGCGACCGGCGTGGAGAGCGTGCTGCTCGTTGACGGTGTCGTCGTTGCACGCCCCGCCGAGATGCGCAACGCGGACATGGGGACGGGTGACATCGAGATCCGCGTCCGTACGCTCCGCGTCGTCGGCGCCGCGGAGACGCCGGCCATTCCCGTCGCGCGTGGAAAAGGCGAAAAGATCGCCGCCGAGGAGCTGCGACTGCGGCATCGCTGTCTGGACCTGCGTCGCCCGGAACTGCAGCACAACATGATGTTGCGGCATCGCCTGCTGCAGAGCGCACGCGCCTTCCTCAGTGAACGCGGCTTCCTCGAGATCGAGACGCCGATCCTCACGAAGCCGACGCCCGAGGGGGCGCGCGACTACCTGGTGCCGAGCCGCGTGTCGCCCGGCGAGTTCTACGCGTTGCCGCAGTCGCCGCAGCTCTACAAGCAGCTGCTGATGGTGTCGGGGTACGACCGCTACTTCCAGATCGCGCGCTGTTTCCGGGATGAGGACCTGCGAGCTGATCGCCAGCCGGAGTTCACGCAGATCGACATCGAAGCGTCGTTCATCGACCCGGACGACATCATGGCGCTCACGGAGGGTTTGCTCGCGGCGCTGTGGCGCGAGAACGGCAAGGAGATTCCTCCCCGCTTCGAGCGTCTCACGTACGCGGACGCGATGGAGCGTTTCGGCTGCGATCGCCCGGATCGGCGGTACCCGCTCGAGCTCTTCGACGCGAGCGACATCTTCCGCGCCACGGAGTTAGGCATCACGCGCGCCGCGCTCGACGCCGGCGGCCGCGTGCGCGGCCTTCGCATCCCCGGCGGTGCGGCGCTGTCGCGCAAGCAGGTGGACGAAATCGAGGCGATCGCGAAAGGCGCGGGCGCCGGTGGACTGCTCCGGCTCAAGCGAGCCGACGGGGTTCTCGAGGGTCCGGCCGCCAAGCATCTCGGCGCCGACGCGGCCGACCGCCTTGGACTCCGCGACGGGGATCTCTGTCTCCTCGCGGCGGGACTTGACCGCATAACGAGTCCGGCGCTGGACCGGGTGCGCCAGGAGGTCGCCCGCCGCCTCTCGCTCGTACCCGCGGATACGCTCGCGTTTCTCTGGGTGACAGATTTCCCGCTGTTCGAGCGCGACCCGCAGACCGGAGCGCTCGCGGCGGTGCATCATCCGTTCACGGCGCCGCATGGCGACGATCACGCGCATCTGGGCAGTGCGCCGGAGCGCGCGCGCGCCCTGGCCTACGACGTGGTCCTGAACGGCACAGAGCTGGGCGGTGGCAGCGTCCGTATCCACGATCCCGCCCTGCAGGGACGCGTATTCCAGTTGCTGGACATCGACGAGCGCACGGCGCAAGCGCGTTTCGGATTTCTGCTGGAAGGGTTGCGCTCGGGGGCACCTCCCCATGGCGGCATCGCGCTCGGGTTCGATCGCATCGCCATGGTGCTCGCGGGCGCCGGGTCGCTGCGTGACGTGATCGCCTTTCCGAAGACGACAGCGGCCCGCGCGCTCTTCGAGGGCGCGCCAGCCGCCGTGCCGTCCGCCGAACTGCGGGCACTGCACCTGCGCGTCGAGATGGATGGGTCCGCGGTATGACCAATGACGAGCTCGTGACGCAGCGTTTGTCCACTGAAGGCGCCGACATGCTGACGCTCGCCGGCGTGAATGACGCAAATCTCGTTGAGCTGACGAAGCAAAGCGGCGCGAAGGTGGCGCTGCGCGGCGACACGATGACGCTCACCGGCCCGTCAGACGCGGTCGAGCGCGCGGTCGTCATCGCGGGGCGCATGATCGACGCCGCCAAGCAGCGTCTCGATCTCACCGCCGACGATGTGCTGCGCATGAGTTTCGACGGCGGCGGCGGGCGTGATGACACCGGCATGCCCGGCGACATGCGCATCGCGCTGCCGGGGATCCGCAAGCTCATTCAGCCCAAGACTCCCGGTCAGGCGGAGTACCTGCAGCAGATCGCGGAGAACGACATCGTGGTCGGAATTGGTCCGGCGGGAACCGGGAAGACGTACCTCGCCGTCGCCGCCGCGGTCGAAGCGCTGGCGCGCAAACGCGTGCGCCGGATCGTACTCGCGCGCCCCGCCGTCGAGGCGGGAGAGAGTCTCGGGTTTCTGCCCGGCGACATGCAGGCGAAGGTGGATCCGTATCTGCGCCCCCTGTACGACGCGCTGGACGAGATGATGCCCGTGGATCGCATCCAGAAGGCGCTCGAGTTGCGCACCATCGAGATCGCGCCGCTCGCCTTCATGCGCGGACGCACGTTGGGCGACGCGTTCGTCATCCTCGACGAGGCACAGAACGCGACGAATCTGCAGATGAAGATGTTTCTGACGCGGCTGGGGGTGAACTCGAAGATCGTGATCACTGGCGACAAGACGCAGATCGACCTGCCGCGGCGCGAAGAATCAGGACTCATGCAGATCGAGCGAATCCTGTACGGCGTCGACGGAATCTCCTTTCACTACTTCACCGACGCCGACGTCGTGCGGCACCGGCTGGTCCGCGACATCATCAATGCGTACGCCGCGGACGCGGGAGCATAGTGGTGCGCTTCCAGAATCTGCTCGAGCGCCTGGCGGCGCTGGACGACACCAAGTCGGCCGCGCGGTATCACGGCGCGCGCTACGCCCTTGCGATCGCGCTGGCGCTCACCACATACGTCTTCTTTCCAGCCTCGCCCGCGGTGGATTCTCCGTTGCTGGAAGTCGGCTCCATCGCGCGCACCGACATCATCGCGCCGATCGGCTACAAGGTGCCGAAGAGTTCAGCGGAGCTGCGCTCCGAGCGCGAGGCGGCGGCCGCGACGGTCGCGCCGATCTTGGACTTCTCTCCCGCGGCGATGGACACCGCGCTCTCGCAGCTGCGCGCATTCTCCGACGCGGTGTCGCGCGCGCGTGCCGCCGGCGATTCTCCCGCCGCGAAGGCGGCGGCCATCGCACGAGCTGCGGGGGCGCAGGACATCTCCCTCTCCCCGCTGGAAGCGGCGTACCTGGCCTCCGACGCCTCGCGGCGCGCCATGGAGGCGGGAGTGCGTCGTGCGATGGAGCGATGGCTCGCATCCGGTGTCGCAGCCACCGGTGAGCTGGATGACGTCAGCGGGAGCGTCACCGTCCGGCGTACCGGCGACACACGCGCGCGCCGCGCCGACAGCGTCCTGACGTTCCCCACCTACCTGACGCGGGCTCGTCAGGCGCATCCCGACCCCACGTCAACCGTTGGTGACGCGGTCTACCTTCGGCTTCTCGGCGCGTTCTTTCGTCCCACGCTCACGCTCAACCGTGACGCGACGAACATCACCCGGCGCGATCTCCGGCGCGCTGTCGAGCAGTCGAAATACGAGGTCCGCGCCGGCGAGAAAATCGCTGGGGCGCACGAAGTAGTCGGCAAGGGTGAGTACGAGAAGATGCGTGCCCTTCGGGATGCGCTGGCGGAGCGGACGGTCGGAAAGCGTTCCGCGGGGCGCATTGTCGGGGCCGTGCTCTTCAACGCCCTCGTGATCGCGATCTTCGGGATCACGTTGGTGCTTTTCCGCCCACAACTATACGCGTCATTTCGCGCGCTGCTGCTGTTCGCGCTGATCTTTCTGCTGGTGACGATGGCCGCGGCGGTGCTCGCGAAGCTTCCCGTGCCGCATCCGGAACTGATTCCGGTGGCGCTCGCGGCGATCATCTTCAGCGTGCTGTTCGATCCGCGCATCAGTCTCATCGCGGCGATGGTTCTCGCCGTGCTCATCGGTGGCCAGAGCGTGTATCGTGGCACCAACGCACTCTTCATCAATCTCATCGGCGGCGTCGCGGCGGCGTTCAGCGTCCGCATCATCCGGCGCCGCAATCAGTCCTACTACTCCATGCTGACAATCGCGGCGGCGTACTGTCTCGCCGCCATCGCGATCGGCCTGACGCTGGACTGGTCCTGGAGCGATATCGTCCGCAGCGCCGCGTGGGGATTGGTGAATGCAGCCGGCTCAGTGACGCTTGCGATGTTTCTCCTGCCGTCCGCCGAGGAATTCACCGGCGTCGACACGTACTTCAAACTGCTGGAGTGGTCCGATCTCAATCGCCCGCTTCTGCAGCGGCTGAGCCTCGAAGCGCCGGGGACGTACGCGCACACGATCGTGCTCGCGAACCTGGTCGAGACAGCGTGCAACGCGATCGGAGCGAACGGGCTGCTGGGCCGTGTCGGCGCCTACTATCACGACATCGGCAAGCTGGCGAAGCCACAGTACTTCGTGGAGAACCAGCCGAAGGGGCGCAACCCGCATGACAAGCTGAAGCCCACCACCAGTGCAGCGATCATCCGCAACCATGTCAAAGAGGGAATGGAACTCGCCGAGGAATACCGGCTGCCCAGGGCGATCGCGGCGTTCATCACGGAGCATCACGGCACCGCACGCATCTCGTATTTCCTCGAGAAGGCCAGGGAACGCGACGGCGCGCCGGCCAATCCGAACGAGTTCATCTATCCTGGACCGATCCCACAGAGCGCGGAAACCGCGGTCTGCATGCTGGCGGATGGCGTCGAGGCCGCGACCCGCGTGCTGCAGGACCCCACACCCGAAAAGATCCGCGACGTCATCGACCACATCGTGGCGCAGCGCATCGAGCAGGGGCAGCTGCGCGAGGCACCGATCACGCTGCGGCAGCTGGAGATCATCAAGGAGCAGTTCGCCCGAGCGCTGGTGGGGATGTATCACAACCGCATCGATTATCCCGCCGCCGGCGGCGGCGTGACGGCCGAGTTCGCGTCCGTATGAGTCTCGCGGTGTCGGTCGCGTCGAGCGGGGTTCGCGCGCCCCTGGGTCGCGCGCGGGTGGCGAACATCGCGCGGCTCGTGCTCGCGGCCGAGGGTGTGCGCGCGGCGACGCTGTCCATCGCGTTCGTCTCCGCACGGCACATCGCCCGCCTGAACGAGCAACACCTCGGTCACACAGGCGCCACCGACGTTATTGCGTTTGGCTTCGCTCCACGAGCGGGTACGGCGGGAACGGGCGAGCCGATCGTCGGAGACATCTACATCGCCCCCGACGTGGCTCGGCGCAATGCGGCGCGGCACGGCATCGGTGTGCGCGAGGAGATCGCCCGCCTTGTCGTGCACGGGGCGCTGCATGTGCTCGGTCACAATCATCCGCACGACGGGGCGCGCGCCGCATCGCCGATGTGGCGGCGTCAGGAAGCACTGCTCTCGCGAGCCCGGCGACGGAGGCTGACATGATGGTCGCGTGGTGGCTCGCGCTGCTGCTGGCCACCGGTTCCGCCGCCGTTTGCGCTATTGCGGTCGGCGCCCTGCGATCCATGGAGCCGGAATCCTCCGAGCGCGCGGGTCTCTTCGCCCTCGCATCGGACCACGAGCGCACGCATCGCGCACTCGGCGTGGTGCAACTGCTCTCCCTGCTGCTGGCGGGAATGACACTCGCGAAGATCGTGGTCGCGGCCGGCATGCCAACCGTGTTCTCGCTGGTCGTGCTCGGTGCCGGTGCGTTCGTGGTGGTGCTCGTGGGTGAGAGCGCGCCGCGTGCCGTCGGACAAACCCTCGGTGCCGGGGCGGTGACCGCCCTGCATGGGGCGGTGACGCTCGCGTGCCTGCTGGTCGCTCCCATCGTCGCGATGTCGTCGCGGGTGGAGAGCGCGCTGGAGCGTCGCTTTCCGCGTTCCGCACGGGACGAGGAGGAGGCCGAGACGTTCACGGAGCAGTTTCGTCAGGTGGTCGCGACCGAAGCGCACGTCTCCCGCGACGAGACGGCCATTCTCCACGGCGTATTTTCACTCGCCGACACGATGGTGGATGCGATCATGGTGCCGCGCGTGGACGTCGTCGGAGTCGAGCGATCCACGCCCTGGTCGGAGGTCGTTGGTCGCATCCGCAGCTCCGAGCACGCGCGCTTGCCGGTTTTCGACGACACCATCGACAATGTCGTCGGGATTCTGTACGCCAAGGACGCACTCCCCGCGGTGCTCGACAACACCGCCCCCGAGCACGGATGGGCGCGCCTTGTCCGCCCCGCCTTGTTCATTCCGGGCAGCAAGACAATTGACACGCAGCTTCGCGATTTCAAGTCCAGCCGAACGCACATCGCCATCGTCGTGGACGAGTATGGCGGCACGGCAGGGAACGTCACCATCGAGGACATTCTCGAGGAAATCGTGGGCGAGATCCGCGACGAGTACGATGTCGAGGAGCCGCCGGTGGAGGGACGAGGCACATCCGGCTTCTCGGTGTCCGGCCGGTTGACGCTCGCGGAGTTGTCCGCGGCGCTCGACCACGAGTTCCAGCGGGATGACGTGTCCACGGTCGGTGGGCTGATCTACGAGCAGCTTGGCCGCGTGCCTCGCACGGGGGAGGAGCTGACGATTCACGGATTCCGTGTCGTCGTTGAGCGCGTGGAGCGCCGGAAAGTCGCGCGGGTGTATTTCGAGCGCATCGCCGCGACGGCGGTAGACTCCGCATGAGCGGCCTAGCGCTCGCGATCGCGGTCACCGCCCTCGCGCTGCTCACAGCCGCCTCCGCGGCGGTGCGCAACGTCAG
>JANNOC010000274.1:0-3009 GCA_031398865.1 Gemmatimonadota bacterium
GATCAACCAGTGGGCGAACGTCGTGCGGTGGGAGAAGGTCACGCGGCCGTTCCTGCGGACGACCGAGTTCCTGTGGCAGGAGGGGCACACTGCGCACGAGACCGAGCACGAGGCCGAGGAAGAGACGCTGCGCATTCTGGCCCTCTACAAGGATTTTGCCGAGAACGAGCTGGCGATGGCGGTGATCGACGGGCAGAAGAGCGAGAGCGAGAAGTTCGCCGGTGCCTCGAAGACGTATTCGATCGAGGCGTTGATGGGGGACGGCCGGGCACTGCAGGCGGGGACGTCCCACAATCTCGGACAGAATTTCTCGAAGGCCTTCGACCTCAAGTTCCAGACCGAGGCGGGCGGCTCTGACTTCGCATGGAACACGAGTTGGGGCGTTTCGACGCGGCTTGTGGGCGCCCTCGTCATGACCCATGGCGACGATATCGGACTGCGCATTCCGCCGAAGCTCGCTCCGACGGAGATGGTGATCGTGCCGATCTATCGCTCCGAGGAGGAACGGGGCCAGGTGCTCGAGGCGGCGCGTCGAATTCAAGCCGACCTGGGGAGTTGGGAGCTGCGCGAGTCCGACCGGCTGCGCATCCACGTGGACGCGCGCGACGGGATGAAGCCCGGAGCGAAGTACTTCGACTGGGAACTCCGCGGCACCCCGCTCAGACTGGAGCTCGGCCCGCGTGATCTGGCGCAGCAGCAGGGGGTCCTGGTGCGACGTGACACGAAGGAGAAGCGGCCGGTGCCACTGTCCGCGCTCGGCGGCGAAGCGAGAGCGGCACTGGACCGCATGCAAGTGGACATGCTGGCGGCAGCGCGGGCGCGGCGGGATGAGAACAGCCTGCGCGGTGATGCCGTGAAGACGTATGATGAGTTCCGCCAGGTGATGGAAGGGCGCGGTGGCTTTGTGTACGCGGGCTGGTGCGGTGACCCGACGTGCGAAGCGCAGGTGAAGGAGGAGACCAAGGCCACCATCCGCTGCCTGCCTGACGAGGAGTTCCGGACGCCTGACGCCCCCACGACGTGCCTGTGCTGCACGCGACCGGCAACGACCGAGGCCGTATGGGCGAAAGCCTACTGACCCCGGGCTTCGCGCGCGTGGACGGATCGCTGCGTTGCGAAGCGGTCGCCGTCAGCGACATCGCGCGCATTGTCGGCACGCCCGCGTACCTGTACAGCGCAGGTGCCATCCGGGAACAGTATCGGCGGCTGGACGAGGCGCTCGCGGGCGTGCCGCACCGCATCCACTACAGCGTCAAGGCGAACTCGAGTCTGGCGATCCTGGCGTTGCTGCGCGAGCTCGGCGCGGGCGTGGACATCGTCTCGGGGGGCGAGCTGTTTCGCGCCCGGCGCGTCGGGTTTGACGGCCGCGATGTCGTGTTCAGCGGCGTCGGCAAGACCGCGCAGGAGTTGATCGAAGCGCTGAACGCCGATGTGCTGCTCGTGAACGTGGAATCCGAAGGTGAGTTGCGTCTCCTCGACGAGGTGGCTCGCAAGGCAGGTGTCGTCGCGCGCGTTGCGTTGCGGGTCAATCCGGAAGTCACCGTCAACACGCCGCATCCCTATACTCGTACCGGAGAGAAGGGGATGAAGTTCGGGATCCCCGTGGACGAGGCGGTCTCGGTCGGACAGCTCGCACTCCGGTTGCCCGGGATCAGGTTGTGCGGGCTGGACATGCACATCGGGTCACAGGTGTCGAGCGTCGAGCCGTACGAGGCCGGCCTCGCGCGGTTGCTGGAGTTGTACGTGGAGCTTCGGCGTCTTGGCGCAAAGGAAATTGCCTATCTCGACATTGGCGGCGGATTCGCGGTGACCTATGACAATGAGGACGCAGCCAATGTCGAGTTGTTCGGCAGTTTGCTCGCGGCTACCGTGGCACCGACTGGGTTGACGTTGCTGGTGGAGCCCGGTCGCTACCTGGTCGGTAACGCCGGGCTCCTGCTCACGCGCGTGCTGTATCGCAAACGCAGCGGCGGAAAGGAGTACGTCATCACGGACGCCGGGATGACCGACCTGCTGCGTCCGTCGCACTACAATGCCTACCATCGCATCGAGGCCGTCACACCGACCGGAGAGCAGTCGCGGGTGGATGTCGTCGGCCCCGTGTGTGAGAGTGGCGATTTTTTTGCGCTCGACCGCGAGATGGATGACGTCGGGCCGGGCGACCTGGTCGCTATCCGATCCGCCGGCGCATACGGCTTCGTGATGTCGTCGAATTACAACTCCCGGCCGCGTCCTGCCGAGGTGCTCGTGGATGGCGAGCGCTTTGGCGTGGTGACCGCGCGGGAGTCGTATGACGATCTCGTGCGGCACGAGCGCGTTCACCCCGAGTGGAGGTCCGTCTGATGCGCGTCGGACTGCTGGCGGATACGCACGACCGGCTGCCCGCGATCGCGGAACTCGTGCGACGCATGGCCGCCAAGGACATCGGCATGGTCCTGCACGCGGGCGACTATTGCGCGCCCTTCTCGCTCGCGCCGTTCCACGATGCGAACATGGCGCTGGCGGGCGTCTTCGGACGCAACGACGGCGACCGGCAGGGACTCGGTGCCTTCGCCGCGAAAGGCATGGGGACGGAGATCTACGAGTCGCCACACAGCTTCGATGTCGGCGGTAAACGAGTCCTGCTGGTGCACGACCTCGCCGAGGTGAGCCCGCGATCCATCGAATCTCACGACTTCGTGATTCACGGCTCGTCGCACCTTCAGTCGGAGAAGAAGACCGGCAGCACCATCGTGATCAATCCCGGCGAAGCGTGTGGCTGGATTCACGGAAAGTGTACGGCGATGATTCTCAACACGGACTCCGGAGAGGTAGAAAACATCACTTTATGAGCAGCCGGATCCTCATCGTCGATTTCGGCTCACAGTTCACGCAGTTGATCGCCCGGCGGGTCCGCGAGGCGCGCGTGTATTCCGAGATCCATCCACCGAGTCGAACCGTGGAATGGATCCGCGAGTGGAAGCCGACAGGCATAGTGCTCAGCGGGGGGCCGGCCTCCGTGTACGACGA
>JANNOC010000279.1:0-1822 GCA_031398865.1 Gemmatimonadota bacterium
ATGGGCAGGACGGGCATGCCGCGCGCCCACGTGCGTTCCTGCTTGAGGAAAAGCGCGGACACCGTCGCTCTGGGCAGCGACGTCACCGGATTCGACGGATGCACGATGACGCGATAGCGCTCGGTCTTCTGCCCCTGCGTCTGAGAGGACGCAGTCGACAACAGCACTGTGACAGCCAGGGCGACTCGAGTGAGAGCCACGGCCTGCCGCATGGTCCGTCGTGCGTGAGGACGGTTTGTGGGCGTCGTGGCGCGCCCAGCGACGATGCGGTTCAGAACGTGTACTCGGCATGCAGCACGAGCTGGCGGCCCGGGCGGTACACGCCGGAACCATGATACTTGTATTTCTCGTTCAGCAGGTTTTCGAGAGCCGCGGATATCGAGAGATGCCCAGTGGCCATCGTGCCGCCGCGGAGCGCTACGGTGGCCCACCCGTCCGTACCGAGAGGCCCGATGCGCGTGTCACGAACGTCTTCAACGCTGAGTCGCCGCTGGCTGCCGGCGAACGCATACGCAACCTCGGCCCAGCGCTGCGTCGCATGGGACGACAGCCAGCGCGCAGAGGCGCCGCCAAAGACCGGCGGAATCTTTCCTAGCGGGATGTTCTCGCCGATGTCATCACCACGCGTGTACGTCGCATTGCCGGCAATGCGGAGCGATGGCAGCAGCAGGTAGCGCAATGCGGCCTCGCCACCAATGACTCGCGCGCTTCCTACATTGCGCTTCTGCAGAACCGACCTTTCATTGGCGTCTCGCTGGCCGTTGCCGTTCGCGTCGAAATAGTCGAGGCCCCTGAAACTTCCTGCCGTGCGCACGAGCAGATCCGAAAGACTGCTGGTGAAATAGAACGCCGAGCCCGAGAGTCTGGCGGTCTGGATCTTGGTGCCGATCTCGTAGTTGTCAATGTGTTCCGACTTCGCGGCCGGGTTCGGCACCTCGGTCCCCTCGCCTCGAACTTCGAACGCCGAAATGTCGTCAAGGTTGGGCGCCCGGAATCCACTGGTGACGTTCGCCATCAGATTCAACCAGTCCCGGGCGTGCACGACAAGCGCCGCGGACGCTGTCAACGCGCTTTCCGTCCCGTCGAGGTTCAATGTCCCGACGCTGGTTTCCTCCGCGCCGGTCGAGCGGAAGCCGCTGTAGCGCAGGCCGAGAGTCGGCGTCAGCCAGCGAGACAAGTCGAACCGGTCCTGCAGATAGATTGCCGCAGTCTGGTACGTGGCACCGTCCGTGTAGATGCCGCGCTTGGCGGTTCCGATGTCCGTGGCGAGGTTCACATCGGTCCGGCGCGAATGGATCCGCTCCGTGGTATAGTCCGCGCCGTACACGAGTCGATGGGCACCAAGGAAGACGGCTGCCTCTGCATTGCCGCCAGTGAGCAGATCGCTGTCGCTGAAGCGCCGTTCCGTCCCCGGGGTGGCGGCGAAGATTTCCTCCCGGTCCTCGTCCTGCCGGTTGTAGAACGCGGTGAGCTGGATCGCGTCCGCCCAGCCATGCGCGGTCTGATCCTCGAAGCGTATCGTGGCCAGCTGCATGCGCTGGGGATCGTAGTTGTAGCGAAGATGCGTGCCGCTCGCGACGCGATCGGTGCGCGGAACCTCACGCTGCTCCATCACGTTCACGGCAGCGGACAAAAACCTCTGACCGAAGGATCGCTCTACGTTGAGGTTGCCGCTGAGCTCCTCGTACCCGGTCGCGTTCTGCCGCCCCACATCGCCGCCAGCGCGAACGTCGCCCGTGTGGCGATAGGTTCCTCCGCCGATGAAACGCAAGGCGGACGCCCTGCCGAGCACCTCGCCGTGCAGGGAGCGCGAGCCATCGGC